>CALESS010000454.1 GCA_937907495.1 uncultured Anaerolineaceae bacterium | reverse complement strand
TGGGGATTGGGGACGATATCTCGATATTGACGGAGATGGAATCCCCTATCGCACCCTGCCAGGCAACCGACATCCGCGAAGCGCCTATTTTGCCCGGGGAACCGGTCACGACCCTTATGGACGATACAGCGAAGAGCCGGACATCTGGGAAAAGGGTCTGGATAGATTACTTCAGAAGTTGGAACATGCGCGAACTCTGGCCCCACAGCCGCTAGTGGAAGCGAGTGGTCAGCGGATCGGGATCATCACCTTTGGCTCCGCTGAACCTGCAGTTCAGGAAGCCCGTGACCAAATGGCAGCCAGTGGATTGCAGACAGATTACCTGCGCATTCGTTCTTTGCCATTCAGTCCCTTGGTTAATGAGTTCATCGCTTCCCATGAGGTTCTATATGTGGTGGAGTTGAATCGAGATGGTCAGATGCGCCAATTACTGACCATTGACTATCCTGAACTGGCTTCAAAACTGGTCTCGGTTTGTCATACCGATGGCCTGCCATTGACTGCGAACTGGGTGATGGAGAAAATTTATCTACAGGAGGAAAAATCAAAATGACAGAACAAAGCACATCCAGGGGTTCAGTCAATCCTGCCGGGTTCTCAAGAAATGATTACCGGGGCGCTCCCAGCACTTTATGCCAGGGATGCGGTCACAATTCGATCGCCAATCAGATCATTTCCGCCTGTTATGAGCTGAACCTTACGCCGGAAAATATTCTGAAGTTCAGCGGGATTGGATGCTCGAGCAAAAGCCCAACTTATTTTCTTAATCGATCATTTGGCTTCAATGGCTTGCATGGACGGATGCCAAGCCTGGCATTAGGGGCCATGTTCGGCGATACTTCTCTCAAAGGAATCGGGGTGAGCGGTGATGGTGATACCGCCTCGATCGGTATGGGACAATTCAAGCACCTGGTTCGGAGAAACTTCCCCATGGTTTACATTGTGGAAAACAATGGGGTTTATGGCCTCACAAAAGGGCAGTTTTCTGCAACGGCAGAAAAAGGTCTGGAGCTAAAAAAGCAAGGCACGAACCCTTACCTGCCAGTTGATATCTGTATGGAGGCGCTGGTGGCAAACGCCACCTTCGTAGCCAGGTCCTTTGCGGGTGACCCCAAACAAGTGAAGGAACTAATCAAAGCCGCGATTTCTCACCGGGGAATTGCCGTGCTTGATATTATCAGCCCATGCGTGACCTTTCATAATTTGGATGATTCCATTCATTCCTACACCTTCGGCAAAGAGCATGAGGTTGCTCTCCATGAAGTCTCTTTTGTGCCGGCGCGGGATGAAATTACGATTGAGGATTTTGAGGAGGGGAGTATCCGTGAAGTGGTGCTTCATGATGGCGGAACGGTGATTTTAAAGAAACTTGAAAATGATTACAACCCCCGGGAGCGCTGGAACGCGTTCCGGGTTCTCGAGGAGGCGCAGAGGGAGAACTGGCTGTTGACAGGTCTGATCTACATTGACCCCGAGCATCCCTCCATGCTGGAAGCTTATGATCTGCCGGAGGAGCCACTTAACCGGATGAAAGAGGATCAATTACGTCCACCGCTGGAGACGATGAAAATCGTTAATGAATTAATGTTTTGAAAACGACAGAGCGCCCGATAAAAGGCGCTCTGTTTTATTGTGTGGAAGTGGTGGAGACGGGATTTTTCGAATTCTTGATCCATTCACTCCACGAACCGATATATACCTTCCCGGCGGGCAACCGAGCAATGCGCATAGCCAATATATGATGGCACGAGGTGACGCCGCTACCGCAGTATACAATTGTATCTTTGGTGGGGTGGGGGCCTAACAAGAGGGTAAGCTCAGCTTGTAAAATTTCTGGCGCTTTGAAGGTGC
>CALESS010000453.1 GCA_937907495.1 uncultured Anaerolineaceae bacterium | reverse complement strand
GCACCGCGTTTGGGACGCGGGGGTCGGCGGTTCAAGTCCGCCCACCCCGACTGGAAATCGAGACCGCCGGGCTGAACCTCGGCGGTTAGTTTTGAGGCAAGAGGGTAGGGAATGGCGCAAAAAATGGATGCAGTGGTGGAAGTTGTACGATATGACGAGCAGGGCATGGTTGCTTTGGCCCGCGCTTATGAACGCCGGGGAGCCGCCTACGGCGACCGGGTGCTGCTGACTCGGCCCCAACTCATTGAACGTCTGAAGAGCGGCAAAATCTTCTTCACCGGCGTACGAACCCCCATGATGGCCGGTACATTCACCACCGCCCAGCGCATTCATCTCGTGCAGTTCAACGGCCAGGAGTTCCTGGTGACCGGGGAAAAGACGCCCACCCGCGACAATCTTCACCTACCTTTGTTTTAATTTCCTGCGGGGCAATCCCCGTTCCGAAAGAGGCCATGGCTTGAGGCAGCCCTTTCTTTCCATCATCATCCCCGCTTATAACGAAGAAATCCGCCTGCCCCACACGCTGGAGCAGGCTTGCGCTTTTGTGCTGGCCCAGCCATACGAGGCGGAAATCCTGGTGGTGGAAAACGGCAGTCATGACCGCACGGCGGAAATAGCCGCCGCCTTCGCCGCCCGCCATCCGTTTGTGCGCGCCCTGCACTCCGAGCCGCGCGGCAAGGGCTGGGCGGTGCGCACCGGGATGCTGGCCGCGGCGGGGGAATACCGCTTCATCTGCGATGCCGACCTTTCAATGCCGGTAGAAGAGATCAACCGCTTCATTCCGCCTGCCCTGCCGGCCGCGCCGATTGTGATCGCCTCGCGTGAGGGCCCCGGTGCCCGGCGCTATAACGAACCGGAATACCGCCACCGCATCGGTCGAATCTTCAATGGCATGGTGCGCCTGTTGGCCCTGCCTGGCCTGCATGACAGCCAATGCGGATTCAAATGCTTTCAGGCAGGGGTTGCTGAACAGCTCTTCCCGCTGCAAACCATCACCGGCTGGACCTTTGATGTGGAGATTCTATTCATCGCCCGCAGGCGGAAAATCCCAATCCGTGAGCTGGGTATCCCGTGGTACTTCAACCCGGAATCGAAAGTGCGTTTCTGGCGCGATTCCTGGCACATGGCATTGGATCTGTTGAAAATCCGCTGGAACGGACTGCGGGGGCGCTATGACCGCCCGCTTTGACCGCTCGCTCATCCCCCCCTGCCCGGATTGCTCATTTGAAACCAGCCTCTGGCAAAACGGCTGGAGTTGGGTGGCGGGGTTGGATGAAGCCGGGCGCGGCGCCTGGGCCGGGCCGGTTTTCGCCGCGGCGGTCATCCTGCCGCCGGAACCCGGCGTGGAAGCCATGCTCCCAGGGGTGCGCGACTCCAAGCAGATGACCCCCCGCCAACGCCAGCACTGGGCAGGCGAAATTCAACTCATTGCCCTGGCCTGGGGCATCGGCTGGGCGGATGCGCAGGAAATTGATCAGCTGGGTATCTTGCCGGCTACCCGCCTGGCAATGGCTCGCGCCGTGGACCAGTTGGGCAGCAGCCCGGAATTCCTGCTGGTGGATGGAAATTTTCATCTGCCAGATCTTCCCCTGCCGCAGCAATCCCTCATCAAGGGCGATGGCCGCTCGTTGAGCATCGCCGCGGCTTCGGTGCTGGCAAAAACCGCCCGAGACACTCTGCTGACCGATTACGAGGAAGAATTCCCCGGCTATGGTTTTGCCCGCCACAAGGGTTACGGCACAGCGCTGCACCGGGCCGCGCTCGCCCGCCTGGGGGTCTGCTCCATCCACCGACGCTCGTTTGCACCCATCCGCAGCCAGTGCCGTTGAGATTCTATTGCGGAAATTCCCGCCGGATGATCCACCTGCCGAAAACTTCAGGCGAAAGAGCCTACTCCAGCATATAGGCCAGCGACCATTCCGTCGTGGCAATCAGCGCCTGCAAATGGGTGCGCTCGTAGTTATGCGAGGCATCCACCCCCGGGCCGATGAGCGCCACAGCCACATCACCGCCGGCACGCCAGTAAGCCTCGCCATCTGAGCCGTAATAGGGGTAGATATCCACCTTGTAGCCAATGCCATATTCTTCGGCAATCTGGCGCATCCGGTTGGACATTTCGTGGTGGTAAGGCCCCCCTGAATCCTTTACGCACAGCGTGGCGTTGAACTCGTCCGAGGTCTGCCCTTCTCCCACAGCCGCCATATCCACAGCCAGCAGCTCGGTCACGTCCGCCGGCAGACCGGCAGCGGCCCCGTGCCCCACCTCCTCGTAATTACTGATGAGCAGGTATGTCTTTTGGGCGGGTTTCAGCCCGGCTTTGGCCAGGGCATGTACCGCTTCCACCAGGCAGGCCACGCAGGCTTTATCATCCAGGTAGCGCGAACGCACAAAATCATTGATGACCTCAGTTCGGGTATCGAACGCCACAAAATCCCCCACCTGGATGCCCAAATCTGCTGTGTCTGCGGCGCAATGCACCAGTTCATCCAGGCGCACTTCCATCGTGTCACCGGCGCGCCTTGTCTCACTGGTATCCTTGCCATAAACATGAGAAGAGGCCAGGTTGATGAGGTAGCTGCCGCGGTAACGTTCCCCATTGGCGGCAAAGACCGTCACGCCCTCACCTTCCACGGCATTCCAGGAATATCCGCCCAGCATGCTAAGCTCCAGCCGGCCGCTGCTCTTGATTTGCTTGACCATGGCGCCC
>CALESS010000452.1 GCA_937907495.1 uncultured Anaerolineaceae bacterium | reverse complement strand
CTCCGGGCCCTCCACCGTGGATTACCCCCGTTGCCTCGATTGTGCGAACGGCTTGAAAGGGACGCAGGCCCAGGTGCAGGATGTGGAAAGCCAATCGGTGGAGGCTGGCTTTGGCTATCTTTCGTTTGGGGCGGTGGACTCCTGCGAGGGGGATGAAATCTTCGACATGATCCCGGAATTGTTGGCGGCCACAAAAACGGCTTTCTTTAATGGCGTGATGGCTGCCCGCAAAATGATGTACCCGCATTGTGTGCGTAAATGTGCCCAGATTATCCGCGCCAACCGGGAGATCGAACCCGAGGGTTTTGCCAACCTGCGCTTTGCTGCCCTGGCGCAAGTTCCGCCGGGTGGTCCGTTCTTCCCCTCCTCCTACTTTAAGGGCGGGCCGCCGGCTTTCGCCCTGGCTATCGAGTGTGCGGATGAAGCCGTGCAAGCTTTTGAGTCTGCCCGCTCCCTGGGGGAGGCACGCCGGCTGTTGATCGAGCGGTTGAATGGCAAAGCCCGCCAGATGGAGCTGATTGCTTTTTCCCTATCGAAAGAGTTCGATTTCGAGTTTGGCGGCTTTGATTTTTCCCTGGCGCCATTCCCGCAAGATGAAATCTCGCTCGGGGCTGCCCTGGAATTGTTGGGCATCCCCAACCTGGGTGAGAGCGGCTCGCTGGCAGCTGCGGCGTTTGTGGCGGATACGTTGGACCTGGGCCAGTGGAAGCGGGCTGGCTTTAACGGCCTGATGCTGCCCGTGCTGGAAGATACCCGCCTGGCCCAACGTTCTGCAGCCGGGATTCTGAGCGTGCAAGATTTGCTGATGTTTTCCGCCGTCTGCGGGGCCGGATTGGATACGGTACCCCTGCCGGGGGATGTCTCTGAAGATGATGTTTACAGCCTGCTGCTGGATATTGCAACCCTGGCAACCCGCCTGCACAAGCCGTTGACGGCGCGCCTGATGCCCATCCCCGGCAAGGCGGCTGGAGAGGAGACCCATTTCGATTTTGGGTTCTTTGTCAATGGGCGGGTATTGGGGATCAAAAGCGGCGCCGCAGGCGGGCTGTTAAGCGCGGCGGAGGTGGTGGACCTTAAGCCCCGCCATACCCGGTTGGAGTTTAAGGAGTAACCAGGGTTAAGGAAGACTGTAGATCCGCGGGGAAATCATCCAGGGAGAGCAGGCATTTCCAGGCTGCCAGGCAGCGCCCGGCGGTTCGTTCCACGAAGGCATCCATTTCCGCTTTGGACAGGTAGAGATAGGGCCTTCCGTAGCGGTGGCGCACCTCGTCATCAATGGTCTGATAATACTTTTGAATGTAAGCCACGTTGCGTTCCACGGCGCCGGGGGGCAAAAAATCCAGCCGATGCTGCGGCTGCCCGGCATGGATGAACACCCGCCAGAAGATACAATCCGGGTGGTCGCGCAAATGGATGAAATCCAACCCATACCAATCCCGCTTGACCTCCCAGATGAAATCCTTATCGGCGGCGAATTCGTCCGCCCAGCACTGCATGGTGGGCAGGCCAATCTCCTTGCGCCAGAGGTTATCCGTCAACAGGTGGAAATAATAGCCCAGGTGCAGGGCATACACCCCTGGCTCGGCGGCGGCATCCAGACCGCGCACATACTTCATATAGAAGGTGGCATCGGTATGAAGAAAATTAGCGGGTTGATCTCCCACGGTGAAGTGAGTAATGTGGGGCGGCGGCGTAAAATTCTCCCACTTTTCATCCGGTACACCGGAATCCGGCGCAATATTGCCGATCGCAAATTGAGCCGCATCCAGGTTAGGGATACGGCTCAAGAGGAGGTCAGCAATTCGCAGATGGACAATCCACGAAGCCATGGATCATTTAACCTGTTTAAAATTCACCACAATCAGGTTCTTGGCGCAATCTGCGAAGGTGTCAATCAACACATAATCAGAGAGGGGTAAGCCGGCCTGGTCTTCCAGCCGCACCTTGAGCAGCCCCACCGTATCCACGGGCTGGGTCCCCAGTTCAAATTCAAAGCCCGATTCCCCGTATTGTTTATATAAGCCGGAGAGGGTGATGACTTCCACCGTCTTGCCGCCAAAAAAACCGGAAAGGTGAACCGTAATCCCGATCACCGGCTGGGAGCGCAAATCCACCACCTGGCCGCCAATACCGGTCCATTCGCAGGTACGTCCGGGGTTGAAGATGCTGGCATCAATCGCCACTGGTTCTGCCTGCAAGACGAAGGGCAAATCCGATTCAACGGTAGCGGAGGGTGAAACCTCTCCCGTCT
>CALESS010000451.1 GCA_937907495.1 uncultured Anaerolineaceae bacterium | reverse complement strand
GAGGGCTTGAAACGTGAAATTGCCATCTCCATCCTGGCCAGCCTGAGCACGGTGATTCAGAACCGCCGGGCCGGTTTGCAGGCCACCATTGACCGCCTCCAGTTCATCCAGAATCAATTTGATACCTTTGTCAGTAAAAATACCGGCAGCAAAGCCAAACCGGATTTTGTGCTGGCAATGGAAATCACCGAGGATGCGGATATTGAGAAGTATTACACGGATCACTTCAAGCGGCTGGGTTCTGCGCCTGCCGCCGGCCTGCTGGAATCCCAGGGGCCGATGAATGCCTGGCTGGATATGGATCAGCAGGCCATTGCCTCCCGCATCCTGGCTTATACCCGCTCCTACTTCGCCGATATCCGCGAGATTTCGATCGAGAATATCCTGGTCGAAAAGCGCGAACTGGTGGATCCAATCAAGCGGTTGCAGGATTTAATCAACCGCTCCGTGCCCTTCTGGATGTTCCGTGAGGCGGGTGTGTTGGGCCAGGAATGGGAAAATGATTTGATCATCGTGGTTGGCGTCCCCGATAAGGAACGCTCCATTTTCAACAACTTCACCGCCAAAGATGGGCAGACCACGCTGACCTCGACCTTTGACAACCATACCATAACGGTGCTGCAAACCAAACATGGTGTGCCGTTATTCGCTCTCACCCAGTACCGGGATTTCAAGCAGGCGCACGACCATGTGCTGCGTACCAATATGAAGCCCCTGTATGTCATCCCGGAAGTGCGCCCCGGCGGCGAAAAAGCCAAGCAAGTGTTTGCCCTGGGCATCGCTTATGGCTTTATCTTCAAATCCGGTGTGTATTACCAGGTGATCAACCCGGATACCGGGCGGCCGCCCATCCGGCTGGATCAAGGTATGGAAGCCTCGCTCAATGCCTTCCGCAACAACGAGGATCTGAGCAGCCATGTTTCCACGCTGGTGGAAGAACAGGTCAGCCGGGAAGGTGTGGATGCAGCCATCAGCCTGCTGGAAGGCTTTATTGGCGAGCCGTATGTTTACGAGCTGAAAGGCGGCCCCAAGGTCAATATTGATCGGAGCAGCATGACCAAGGACCTTTCGGTTGGCAAACCAGGCAGTGCCAACTTTGAACTGGCGATGGGTATGCGGGATGTCATCCGCAATTACATCAAGAAGGTTCTGCGAGGGTAATTTCCCCGCTTCATTCCGGCAGGCGTTGGGTTTCCAGCGCCTGCCTTCTACACACAAAATCGGATGGATGATTGTTTAACGGGAACAATTGGGGAGGGAATGAAGAATGATTAACGTTCAACAGACGATGATCGTCGGGGTGGGCCCGATCGGCCGCCAATTTATTGAGCAAATGAAGCTGCGGATTACCCGGGATTACGGAGAGGAAGGCCTGCCCTCCATCAAGTTAATGGCCATTGACGTGCTGCGGCCCCAGGAGGACTTCACCAGCGGTGCAGCCGCTGAAGAAGTCCAGGATACCAACCTCAGTCCAACGGAACACATCGAAATCCCGATGGTGGACCTGGCCCCATCCCCCGCCCAATATCACAAGATGTATCCCTGGCTGCCGGATGAGTTAACCGGTTCTGGAGAGGAATGGTGGGTAACGCGAGCGGCGGTCAAGCTGGCGCTGCATCTCAATTACCGCAACGTGGTAGATTTCCTCAGCCATCACTTTAACCTCTTGGGTGGTGTGGATGTGGCAACCACCATGGCTGATCAGGGGTTCGATGTGCTTTCTGACCGCAACGAGGCCACCATGATTGTTGTGGGGGGCCTGGGAGAGGTTACGGGCAGTGCCCTGTTATTGGATATTACCTACATGCTGCAACATATTTACCGGCGGTCGGGTTCGCAAATTGCCAGCACCGCCCTTTGTTTTATGCCGCCCACCGTCCCGCAGGATGAGAACGGGGAAGCCATTGCCTATGCCACGTTGAAGGAAATCAACCAGGCCATGGAAAACCAAAGCTACAGCACCCATTTCCGCAGCTTGCAAGATACCTTCTCCAATGCCCCGTTTAACCATGGCTGCTACCTGTTGGAGATGAACACCGAAAAACAGGCCCGCCTGCGCAATATGCAAGAGACGATTGATCTTTCGGCAGAATGGCTGTTCCGCGTGCTGCTTTCGCCCCTCAAGGGATATATTGATCAGTTTATATCGGGACAGGGTCTGGTTCAGCATATTCAAAGCCAACCGGCTGTTTTTTCCAGCCTGGGCATGGCTTCCTTCCTGCTGCCGGTGGATGATTTAATTGAATGGTGCGCCAATCAACTGGGGGCGGATATTCTCCAGGGCCAGGTACTGCGGGCAGAAACCTTCAATAAAGTCCAGGACCGTTTGGTAACTTTCTATAACGAGAAACAGCTCAAGCCGGATGATCTGCGCCGCAAACGACTGGGGGTTGGCAAAACGGGCAAGGAGATGGAACGCGAAGAAGGCGTCCAGGAGCAATTGCAACGCTTGCAGCATGTGCCCCACGAACAAATTTTGGAACGCTTCAAGGCGACTCTGCAGGCGATCAAAGGCCGGCTGCCCTCGTTGGGGGTGCAGGTGCAGAAAAATGGCCGCCAGGTTCTGCAGGAGTTCCGCGAGAGCCTGCGCAACGAAATCAATGAAATTATGCGCTCTTTCCCGGCTGGCGGGCTGTCATTGGCTACCCAATTCACGGACCAGTTGCAGATCGAA
Source organism: uncultured Anaerolineaceae bacterium (assembly GCA_937907495.1). Classification (GTDB taxonomy): domain Bacteria; phylum Chloroflexota; class Anaerolineae; order Anaerolineales; family Anaerolineaceae; genus CALESS01. The sequence continues at coordinate 2,784 of CALESS010000451.1, read as the reverse complement.
TTCAACCGGTTCACAGAAGCCCTCAAAAGGCGTGAAGCAGCCGTCCAGGCAAAGAAGGGGCTGCAAAACCAGAAACTTAATAATTATGGCCTGACCTTGGAAAATGCGGTGAAAGGTATCCCCGGGATGCTGCCGTTGGGAATTAGCGTCCTGGGGCTGGTACTCTTGCTGGTGATGGCTGGCCTGTGGTTATGGCCTGCCGCCGGGGAATCCTCCGTGACCCTGATTTACTTTGTTGGGGTGGTGTTGATCACGGTGCTGGGGGGCTTCTATGCCATCCAGCAAACCGTTTCGGCGGTCAATGACGCCCGCAACAACTTTGTGGAAGAATTGAAATCGAGCTGGCGCAATGAAATCGCCCTCATGCTGATCCACGAAGCCTCCACCTTGTACCCGGACCTGGTGCAGGAAGCCAACACCCAAAACCGCGAGTTGCGGGCCTTTGGCGACCAGATGCACGCCCTGGCACGCGGCATGGTGAGCAATCTTTCCACCGAGCACATGATCGGTGACCTGGGTTTTCCGCTGCAAAAATCTGTCTTAAGCAATGAAATCATTGAAAACATTTACCACCGTCACCTGGGGGTGGGAGGGGCAGAAGCGCGCCTGACAAATTTGTTGAAGGTTATTGGTACACCGGATGCCTGGCGCAAGAAAGACCCTGGCATGATTGCCATGCAGATCATCGAATTTGGCCGTCAGCAATTTGAACCCCTGCAAAAGTTGACCGCCGAGGAAATCTTCTGGGAGCAATTCACCGAGGTCTCCAAGGCTGAGATCCGCATCCGCGTATTGCGCGACCTGGCATTTCCGCTCTGGTTATATGATACCTGGCCGCTGGGGCAGGATTCGCCACCCCTGGCGGAAACTTACCTGGCTTTGCATCAGCCCGATACCAGCCGGTTAGTTCCCCGTTTTAAGGGCATTGAACCGGAAATCAAAGTCCAGGCACTTAATGAATTGCATGGTGTCTTCGTGATGACGGTACGCCGGGGGCTGCCCTTGTTCTCGCTCAACCGCATGGCCCAGTTCCAACAGCACTATCTGAATTGGATCCTGGGAGATTTGCCGCCCATCCACCTGGATGATGATGCCGCCATGGTGCGGGATTTGATGGATACCTCTTCAAAGGACGAGACCTACGAGGCAGCGGTTGCATTCTCCCTGGGCGAAGCACTGGGGATGGTGCAAAAAGATGCCAATGGGACCTACCAGGTGACTTTGAAGAAACGCTCGAAAAAATTGACCAAATCGCCGGTCTCTTCACAAATCTTGCTGGGGCTGGATGTTGAATTCCTCAAGGAAATGACCCGGGAACTCCAACAAACGGTAAGTGAGGCGACCGCCTCCGTGATCGCCGAGCAGTTTGAGAATTACCTGAGGGATGAAACAATTACCATCCCAGATTGGCAGCGCAAGCGGGTGGAAGCGTTCGTTGCGGCGGTCCTGAAGGGCTAGGAGAAACAGACGAAAAACAGCTTCGGCCAAGCCGAAGCTGTTTTTTTGTGATCTGGATTTTTCGGTATACCGGGTTTGAGAAAATTCCTCAATCTACTTCAAACCGGTAGATGGAAATTTCATCGCTCCTCAATTATGGCTGCACCACCACCAGTTTGCCCGCCATACCTGCCTCCAGGTGACCCGGGTTGGTGCACACAAACTGGTATTCTCCCGCTGCCAGGGGAGCCGTAAAGGTGACGGTGATGGATTTGCCAGATTCGACTTCCGCAGCGAAGAGAACGTTGTCTTTATCATCGTCATCGAAGGGGAGTTCAACCGGTTTGAACATCAACACCCACTGGTGGTTCACGGTGCTCTCGTTGACCAGTTTCAGGGTGATCTCTTCCCCCGCCGGCACCGTCAGGGTGGAAGGGGTGAATTCATAATCCGTCAGGGTGAGGCTATGGTTTGTGGCAGGCAGCGTTGAGGTGCTGTTGCAGCCTGCCATGATCAGAGTGACGATTGCCAGGCTGAGTAAAATCAACAGGGTTTGTTTTTTCATGGTTTCGTTCCTCCATTCGGATGGTTTGCCACCCGGTTATGGGGTCAAGTGTACCTGTTTGGCGGAAGAAACTCAACCCTGGAAGCAGGATGTGGGAGGTAACGAGAGCGTTTGGCTGGATGGTGAAGGGGTTAACGATATTTTTCGTAAATGGTGAGCACCAGGTCGGCATAGTGGTAGCCCATATCCATGGGGCCGTATGCCTTGAGGGCTTCCCGCAGGCTGCCGTGTTTGCTGATGAGGCCGGAGAGCATGCGCGCCCCGTACTGGATGTTAAAGGCCGGGTCATATAGCTCTGCCGAGGTCGGCCGGCTGGCGAAGCAGGGGCCATTGATACACATGAAGTTGGCGGCAAGGCCATCCTTGGGCATCACTTGCATTAAACCCACCGCCCCGGATTTGGAATAAGCCTGGGGGTTCCCACCGCTTTCCTGAAGCATCACGGAAGCCAGCAGATTTGCCTCCACGCCATACTCCGCCGAAAATTGGGTGAGGTAACTGCACCATTGTTGAATGGCTGGCGGGAAAGTGCTGCTGAGCGAGCAGCCATCCACAGCCGCCGGTGCATCCTCCACAATGTTGACCTGGACCGCGGGTTGGTCACTGCCTGCCGGTAGCTGCTCCACAAAAGTGGGGTGATTGAGGGGCGTTTCAGCAGCCGCCAGGGTGGCAATTATGGCAGTGGGTGCGGGTTGTGTGCCCGCAATTGCAGAATCTTGCGGTGAAATCAATGAGATCATTAGAACAACCATTATGGCTCCAATCACCGTGGCGGTAATAAT
>CALESS010000450.1 GCA_937907495.1 uncultured Anaerolineaceae bacterium | reverse complement strand
AGCCGCCCCTCCCCGAATTAGTCCTCCTACCAGATCGAGAGAATACCATGCAAATCGTAACCAACGAGAAGTTAATCAAACGTAACCGGCGCATCGGACAAGTCACAACCATTGCCAGCCTGGTGGTCTTAATAGGCGGTCTCATCGCATCCTTCACCCCCGAATACCTGGGATATTCCTTTGGCGCTCTCATCGGCGGCTTCCTCCTCTCCCAGGTGGGCATCTACTTTGGCAACCGCTGGGGCCGCTCCCCTCGCACGGATGAAAAAATCACCGCTGCCCTTAAAGGCCTGGGGGATCAATATACGCTTTATCATTACACTTCACCCGTCCCACACTTGCTGGTAGGTCCGGCGGGTGTCCTGGTTTTTCTGCCCATCTACCAGGCGGGCACTATCAGCTATGACGCCACCAAGAACCGCTGGAAACAAAAAGGCGGCAACTGGTACCTCAAACTGTTCGGTCAAGAATCCCTGGGTCGGCCAGACATGGAGGCCAGCACCTATGTCAAAGACATGCAATCCTGGCTGGCCAAGAACTTCCCCGGCCAACCCATGCCCACCCCGGAAGCTTTGCTGGTCTTCACCAATGACAAGGCCGTTTTAGAGGTGGAAGGCGCGCCCCTCCCCGCCATGATGGAAGATAAACTCAAAGAATTCATCCGCCGCAAGGTGAAAGGAGCCGCGGTTTCTACCGCCGCCATTTTAAGCATTCAGGCTGCCCTCCCCAAGGAAGAGCAGCCCGAAAAGCGGGAGAAAACCGCCGGTGACGAGAAGAAAGGCTAACCTGGCTTATTCTTCTCACCCGGTCGTTTGAATGCAGGCCGGGAAGGTTTCTGCACACCTGACCGGGTTGGCTTACGAGCCGGCCCGGTCGGTTTTTCATCATTTTTGGGGATTGTGCCCCCCGATTTTCTGGTCGTCTGGTTCTTCTCCCCGCGTGCCGCCCGATAGGCCACATCCCGCGGGCTGGGAGATTTTTTGCCAGATCCGCCGGGCTTGCGCGAACCGGCTGTCACATCCTGGGATTTATGTGGCGAGCGCGGGATGCGCACTTCCTTCCGCAGACCGCTCATAGTGCTCAACTGCCGCACCTCCTGCGGACTCAGGTAGCGCCATTTTCCAACCGCCAGGTCACCTAAAATTACCGAGCCAATCCGCACCCGGATAATCCGCACCACTGGAAGCCCAATTCGGGAGCCTACCTCGCGGATCTGGCGCTTGCGGCCCTCGCGCAGCACAATCCGCAGCCAACAGCCCTTGCCAAATGGCTGCTCAATCCGCACTTCCGCCGGTTTGGTGCGGTAACCATCCTCCATTACCACCCCGTTGCGCCAGGCTTTCAGTTGGTCATCATCGGGACGGTCTGCCACCAACACCCGGTACTCTTTTTCGTGCCCGTAGCGCGGGTGGGTCAGGCGGTTGGCTAACATTCCGTCATTGGTCAATAAAATCAAGCCCTCGCTATCCAGATCAAGCCGGCCCACCGAGAATAAATGACCGGGTACGTCCACCAGGTCAAACACTGTCCTTCTTGGGTCGTTGGGGTCGGTATCCGAGAGCACATTGCGCGGTTTATGCAAAGCAATGTAGATCTGCTCAATTTCCTGCCTCGGCAGCGCTTTTCCATCCACGGTGATGGTATCCTTCACCAGGTCAGCCTTGCTCCCCAAGATGGCCTTCACCCCATTGATGGCGATTCGCCCATCAATGATTAATTCTTCACAGGCTCTCCGGGATCCATAGCCAGCCCGGGCCAGTATCTTCTGAACTCTTTCTTCCATACCAATCCTCACTAATCCTTTAACAATTCCTGCGCTGGTTCTTCCGCCTCAGCGGTTTCGTATGGAGGTAGCTCCTCCAACCGGCCCAGGCCAAAATGCTGCAGAAAATCACTGGTGGTGCCATACAGAATGGGCCGCCCAGGGCCTTCCGCCCGGCCAATCTCCTGAATCAGGCCTTTCGAAAGCAGGCTCTTCATGACGCCGTCACTGTTCACCCCGCGGATGGAGTCAATCGCTGGCCGGGTGATGGGCTGCCGGTAGGCCACAATCGCCAGCGCTTCCAAAGAAGCCCGGCTTAAGCGGGCTGTGGCTTCCAAACCCAGGAATTTTTCCACCAGGGGTGCGAACTGCGGGGCACTCGTCACCTGCACCCGGCCGTTATGCCATTGCAGGCGTAACCCCCGCCCCGCCTGGTAGAGTAAATCCAATTCAGCCAGCGCGCTTTCCACGTCTGCGCTGGGGTAACCCAACGCTTCGGCCAGTTGTGCGCTGCTCACCGCTCCGCTGGCAATAAATAACAACGCTTCCAGCGCGGCAGGTAATTCCTCAATCCCAATAATTGGCTGTTCATCACTCATGCTATAATAACCCAGTTACCTTAACCTACAGGATAAAATCAATGAACAAACGGTTCATCAACACGCTTATTGCCCTAACCCTTCTCACCTTTATCAGCCTGGCTTGCAGCCTCGGTGGACCCCAGGCGGCAGGAACCCCCTACCCCACCCTGGAACCCACGGCTTTGGCTTATTCACTGGCCACATCCATTGCCATCACCCCGGAGACCCGAACCGCGGTCATCACTGTGGATGAACAACAAGTCACATCCTACCTCTCTCAAAAAATTGATGAGCAGCCGGATGCTCCCTTCGCTAATCCACAGGTCATCCTTCAAGATGGCAAGGTTGAAATCTATGGCACAGCCGGCGTATCGCTGGTGACGGCCAATGTGAAAGTGGTGGTTGGTGTCAGCCTCGATCCACAAGGCGCTCCCATCGTTTCAATCGAGTCTGCAAACTTTGGGCCGATCCCCGTCCCGGCTTCCCTATCGGATTTTCTGATGGGAATGATCGAGAGAGCCATCCAGGATGGTTTTGGCTCCAATCCACAGCAATTACGCATCCTCGATCTATCCATCATGGATGGGTTAATGGTCGTGACCCTCCAGCAGAACTCGTAACCGATTATACCTGAAATATCCGAACCCATGACCATTCCCCCCGAATCCATCCTTAAACCCCGCCGCCCCTGGTTATGGGTGGTGCTCTCCAGCCTGTTGACCTGGGCTGCCCTGGCAGGCTGCGTCAATTCCACCCCGGCCCCCTCCTTTACCTTCCCGGTACAAATCCAGGTGGATGGACAAGTTCTCGAAGAAAATGTGCCCGCTGGTTCCAATGTCCAGCGTGCCCTCGAAGCTGCTGGTGTGACCCTGGGCAACCTGGACGAAGTGTCCCCCCCCGGTTACACCGCCATCACCGAACCCCTGAACATTTTCATTCTGCGGGTGCGGGAAGAATTTGAACTCGAAGAGAATATCATCCCCTTCTCCCAGCAGAAGGTGCGCAACGAATCCCTGCCAGAAGGTCAGACCCTCCTCATCCAATCCGGAGAGAACGGCACCGAGCAGACCACCTATCGCCTGGTGTTTGAGAACGACCAGCAAGTTTCCCGCTCGGTCGTCAAAACCACGGTCCTTATAGAGCCGAAACCTGAAATCATCATGGTAGGCATCAAGACCCCCTTCACTTCCCAGGAAATTCCGGGCAAGTTGATCTACCTTACCGCCGGCAATGCCTGGATGATGGAAAACTCGACCGCCCAGCGCACTCCTCTCATTACCACCGGCGACCTGGATGGTCGCATCCTGCGCCTCTCGGAGAATGGAAAATGGCTGCTCTACACGCGCGCCAGCAGCAAAGATCCGGCGGTTGAAATCAACCAGCTTTGGGCAGCCAACCTCTCGGTGGATCCCATCCGCACCTATAACTTAAAGGTCAGTAACGTCATCTTCTTTGCCGATTGGTTGCCCGGCAAAGCCAACACGGTCATCTATTCCACTGTTGAACCTCGATCTGCTGCCCCGGGCTGGCAGGCAAATAATGACCTCTATCGGGTCACTTTTACCACCGCCGGTAATCTCGCCCCTGCCGAAGAGCTGCTCGCCCCGGCCTCGGGAGGTTTGTATGGCTGGTGGGGAACCTACTTCGAATTCTCCCCCAACGGCCAATCCTTGCTCTATGCCCGCTCCGACTCCATCGGCCTGGTGGATCTCGAAGAAGGCAGCCTGCTGCCCCTGCTGGAGATCACTCCCTATAACACCCGCAGCAACTGGGCCTGGGTACCCGGTGCTGCCTGGTCACCTGATTCACAAATGATCTATCCTGTCACCCACCCCAATGAAAAGGGACTTGGGGAACCTGAAACCTCCGAATTGTTCAACCTCTCCGTTCTCACCCTGGAACCCGCCCGCCGGGTGGAACTGGCCCTGGAAACCGGGATGTTTACTTACCCGGTAATCTCTCCTCCGGATAGCCAGGAACGCTTCACGGTTGCCTATCTGCGGGCGATTTTTCCCCGCCAGAGTGCGGATTCCCGCTACCGCCTTTGGCTCATGGAACAGGATGGCTCCAACCAGCGCGGCATCTTCCCACCGGAGGATTCCCCCGGCCTCGACCCCCAGAAAGTGGTTTGGTCTCCGCCCACATCCGCGGGTGAAGCTTTTTTGGCCGTCATCTACCAGGGGAACCTTTACATCATCAACCCAACCACAGGTGAAAGTTCACAAATTACCGGTGATGGTCTGCTGACCCAAATTTGTTGGAAGTGAAAGGGATTGTACATGCGCATATTAATCACCGGAGCCGCTGGTTTTCTTGGTTCGCATCTTTGTGAACGACTGCTGAAGGAAGGCCATCAGGTGGTGGGGATGGATAACTTCGTCACGGGCAACCCGCAAAACCTGGCCCACCTGACCGGGAATGCGGCCTTTGAGTTCATCCGGCATGATGTTTCCGATTTTATTTTTGTCCCCGGTCATGTGGATGCCGTGATGCATTTTGCGTCCCCTGCCAGCCCCAACCCGGCCTCTCCCTACGGATACACCAACCTGCCCATTCAGACCATGAAAGCCGGTGCGCTTGGCACGCACAACAGCCTCGGACTGGCCCGCTCCCACCAGGCCCGCTTTCTCCTTGCCTCCACCAGCGAAATCTATGGTGACCCGCTCGAGCATCCCCAAAAGGAGACTTACTGGGGCCATTGCGATCCTATCGGCATCCGCTCCGTGTACGATGAAGCCAAACGCTTCGCAGAGGCCCTCACCATGGCCTACCACCGCACCCACGGCATGGATACCCGGATTGTCCGCATATTCAACACCTATGGCCCGCGCATGCGCCTGGATGATGGCCGGGTGGTTCCCAATTTCATCCAGCAAGCCCTGCGCGGCGAACCACTCACCATCTATGGCGATGGCAGCCAGACCCGTTCCTTTTGCTATGTCAGCGACCTGGTGGAAGGCATCTACCGGCTTCTATTGTCTGCAGAGCACGACCCGGTCAACATAGGCAACCCGGTGGAAATGTCCATCCTGCAATTTGCGGAGACCATCAACCGCCTGGTGGAGAACCCCGCCGGTGTTATCCATAAACCTGCCCAGCGCCTGGGGGATGACCCCCAGCGCCGCCGCCCGGATATCACCCGTGCCCAGACCATCCTCCACTGGCAGCCCCTCGTCCAACTGGAAGAAGGCATCCAACGGACGATCCCGTATTTCAAAGAACAGTTAGGAATTTAAGCTTGAACGCAAAAGAACGGGGACGATTTCTGCGCTTTGCCGTTGTTGGCGCTATTGGCGCCGTGGTTGATTTTGGTGTTTTCAATCTGTTGGCCACCACCCACATCTTGCCGGCTGTTTGGGCCAGTGTGGTTTCTTTCCTGTGCGCGGTAATTTCCAACTTTACCCTGAACCGTTTTTGGACTTATCCGGATTCGCGTTCCAAGCCCCTTGGCCGGCAGGTTTTTCAATTCATCGTCGTCTCCCTGGTTGGCCTGGGCATTCGCACTCCCCTGTTTGCCTGGCTGGAAAATTGGATCGCCGGCCTGGCTGCCCAATCGCTGCCGGATTTCTTCCTCTCCCCCACCTTCCTGGGGCACAATATCGCTCTCGCCATCGCCGTGCTGGTGGTGATGATGTGGAACTTCATTGCCAACCGGTATTGGACGTATAATGATGTCAAATAATTAACCCGAGGAGAAAATTGTCCCAACCGCCTGCTGACCCGGAAAGCAACACCAGCCAACCGCCTGCCGCCCCCAACAGCCCACGCTCGTTGCGTGAGTTGGTGGATATGGTTTCCGGCCGGGTGGATCATGCCGCGGCGGGGGAAGATTCGGGCCTGGCAGAGAGCTGTCCCTTTCCTTTCCTGGCGCTGGTCGGTCAAACCGAGATGAAACTGGCGCTCCTGCTTTCGGTCATCAATCCGGCGATTGGGGGCGTGTTGCTCATCGGGCCGCGCGGCACCGGTAAAACCACCGCCGTGCGCAGCCTGCTGCACTTGCTCCCGCAGGTGATGCGCAGCGCCTGTTTTTATGGCTGCCTGCCAGAAGATATTGAAACAGGCGGGATGGATGCTGTCTGCCCGGATTGCGCCCGGAAATTCGCCATGGGCGACCCCCTTACGATCACCACTCCGGTTAACCTGGTGGAACTGCCGCTCAACGCCCGCTTGGAAGATGTGGTTGGCGGCCTGGATGACCGGGCAGCCATCCATGACCGCTTGCGTCTCAAACGCGGCCTTCTATCCCAGGCCGATAAAAACCTGCTCTATGTGGATGAAGTCAACCTGCTGGCGGATGATATTATCAACGCCATTCTGGATGCCTCCGCCCTCGGGGTGTATACCGTACGGCGGGGGCCGATCTCCGCCACCTTTCGTTCCCGCCTGACCTTGATTGGCTCCATGAATCCTGAAGAAGGGAACTTGCGGCCCCAGATTCTGGATCGCTTCGGCCTGCGCATCCTCGTCCGCGGTCTGACGGAACCCGCCGAGCGGTTGGAAGCCTATCAACGCGTGCGCCAATTCCAGGCCAACCCTCCTCTATTCACCGCCAGCTACGCGGATGTCACCGCCCAGGCCCGCACAGAAATTGAACAGGCCCGCCAGCTTCTGCCGGAGGTGAAAATCGCCGCCCAAGTGGCCCAGGTGGGCATTCAGCTCATCCAGAAGTTGGAAATTGACTCCTTGCGGGCAGAGATCACCCTGTTTGAAAGCGCCCGCGCCCTGGCCGCAGCCGATGGCCGGCTGGAGGTGGATGTGGCCGACCTGGTACAATTAGCGCCCCTGGCGCTTCGTCTTCGCCGCTCCGAATTCATGCAGGGATATTTTAAATCCCAATTGCAAGACGATCAGCAAATCCAGGCAAAGATTAACGAACTTCTTCCCGGCGAGGCTGGCTGACCTGTTTGCATTTCGGCCAGGCAATCGCTGGTAAAATGGCTTGCTGACGGGTGCCCCCTTCAGCGAGCGTCCACCCTATCGAGGAGAAAATGGCTAAAGACCCCATCATCTTCACCCCACCTCCGCCAAATCCCGCCACCCTGACGCCTTCCAGCGCGGCAGAGTTTGCCCGGCGCGGCTGGCTCTACTTTTCCCGGCAGCAATATGCCGAAGCGAAAGCGGACCTGGAAACCGCTCTCTCCCTCGAAGCGAACGTGGATCATTACTACACCCTCGGCCTCATTCTGCGCGCCCTGGGAGAAAATGAGCAAGCCCTGGCTGCATTTGAACATTGCCTGGCCAAAATCGGAGAGATTGCTGAAAGCCAGCGGGCAACCATGCTGCGGCGGCTTGCCACCGGTCAAATCAACATGATTAAAACGGGTGACTGGAACCTGGAGAAGGAAGTATGGAAA
>CALESS010000449.1 GCA_937907495.1 uncultured Anaerolineaceae bacterium | reverse complement strand
TGGAAGTGGGAAGCAGGGGGGGCGGTGGAGTGGGGGGGGGCGGGAGGGGGGTCTCGCTGGCAAGGGGCGGCGGCGGCTGGGTGGGCGGCAGGACGGTGAGGGAGGGCGCGACGGGCGTATTTTGCATCACCTGGGTCAATTGGGCAACCAGCGTTTCAAAGGCGGCCTGGGTCTGCCGGGCCACAATGGTCTGGGCAGCCAGGGTATTGATGCCATTGATGTCATCCGGCACCGGGCTGTTGCCGAATAAATTACAGGCTGCCAGCAAAGATAGGGCAGCCAGGATGACGAGCGAAATCAGGGCAATGCGTTTCATTTTGTTCTCCTCTTCCAGCAAAAAACGGCTTCTCTCTCCACATTAGACGTTCCAGCCGGGGGCCTGGTTCCCCCATCGCTGTATTTATTATAGCCCATGCGTCAAGCCCGCATCCGAATGCTGCCTGCTACTTCACATTGCGCACCAAAAAATTGGCCTGCCCGCAGCTTTTGGCAGCACCCCGCAGGATCTCCGCGCTGCAGGGGCGAGCCTCCCCCGCGGGGGTGAAGCACACCCGCAACTCCCGCAGGAAGCGCCCGGAGTCAGAACACCATACCGCCAGCCCATCCCCTTGCAGGGCCGGGTTTGCCGCCAGGAAATCCTCCACCAGTTGGGCAGCCGTGGTGCGGAAAGGCTCGGGCGGGGAGCGGTAGGCATCCGGGATGGTCACCGCATCCCGCAGAGCGCGGGACGCAACCAGGTAATCGGCGGGCTGCAAGCCAGAGCAGGTGCCGTGTTTCTCCCACTCATGGCGAAACAGGGCATCACTGGGGTACAAGCCAGCGAAATCCTGCTGGAGAGAAGCCGGGAAGGGCGTATCGGCACAATTGCTGGGGTAGCCGCGCTCGTATTGCGGCCACAGGCCATGCAAAACAAAGCCCAGCTTGCGCCCCAGGCTGCACTGCTGGGTGTCGTTGCTGCCATCCGTGGCGCAATATTCCGGCGACCAGGAGAGCGAAAGCACGTAGTAGTCAAACTCCGGCGCCAGGCTGACCGGGAAATCCGGGCTGGCGGATGAGACGGGCGGCCCGGCGGGCAGGGTAACCGGCGGCGGCAGGGTGGCGGTGATCTCCGCCGGCGCTTGCAGGGCGTTGAAATAATAGACCAGCGCCACCATCAGCAGTACCGCCAGCGAGCTCCACAATTGTTTGGATGAGCGTTTTCTTTTTGACAAGGGATGTTCCTTCAAAATGAGGAATCCGGCACCCGCCGCAGTCCGGGGGCCGTGGCTGGATTATAGCGCATCCGGGTGCAAGCTGCGGCGCGGCCCGCACCCTCACACCCCCCCCGCCGAATCTCGTTGCATCTCCCCCGGCGGCGTGTTAGAATTAGCGTGGGTGGAACGCGTCACCCGATTCTTGAAGAGGCAGGTGAACATGTCCCGAATGGTAGAGGTAGTCATTGATAGTGTCCGCGTCAGCCTGACCAACCAGCAGCGGATTGTGGTGCTGCGGGAGGTGAATGCCGAGCGGTACCTGCCAATCTGGATTGGCCCTTATGAAGCGGAAGCCATCACGATTGCCTTGCAGGAAATTGAAGTGGCCCGGCCGCAAACCCACGACCTGTTGAAAAACGCCATCCAGAAAATGGGCGGCCGCCTGGTGCGGGTGCAGGTGGTGGAACTGAAAGAAGATGTATTTTATGGCGAGCTGGTCATCGAACAGGACGATGAGCAGGTTGAAGTGGACTGCCGCCCCTCGGATGCCCTGGCCCTGGCCGTGCGTTGGAATGTGCCGATCCTGATTGCGCGGGAAGTGCTGGATGCCGCCGGCCTGACGCCCGAAGTGGACATTGATGAAAAGACGGATGAGAACGGTGCAAATCAATCCGAGACCCATTTTGAAGACGAAACCCCGGAAAGCGAAGAGCGCCTGACGGTGTTTGAAGATTTTCTGGATCAATTAAACCTCGACCTGCCGGCTGGCCCGGAGGACGAGGACGATGAGGATGCCCCCGGCACGCCGGAAGAAGATGATGACCGGTAGGTCCAACCTGTTTCACCGGGGTTCACGCACCCCGGTTTTTTCTCCCGAATTGGAAAAACGCTGATGGATGATTTCCCCCCCTTTGAGGATGCACCGGTGGAAGAGCCGAAAGGACTGCCGCACAGCCGCGAGGCTGAAGAGGCCGTCATCGGCGCGGTGCTGATCAACCCCGAGACGTATTTTGATGTCGCCCAATTCCTGCGGCCGGATGACTTCTACATCATCCGCAATCGCTGGATCTGGGAGACGTTTGCAGAACTGCAAGAACGGCACGCCAAACTGGATTACCTGACCGTCTGCGACATGCTGGAAAACCGCGGTCAACTGGCAGAGATTGGCGGCGCAGCCTACATCACCGCCATGATCAGCCAGACGCCCACCTCGCTGCACGCCCAGCAATACGGGCGCATCATCGAGGATGCTTCCATTCGCCGCCGGATGCTGAGTTCGGCCAATGAGATGGCCCGCCTGGCAATGGATACCACCCGCACTGTGGATACCGTGTTGGGGGAGGCGGAGAAATCCGTTTTCAGCATCAGCGACCGCCGCGCCACCAAGGATATCCAGCCCATTCGTGCGGTATTAAGTGCCGTTTACGACCGGGTGGACCACCTGGCGCAAGCCGGGGATGAGATCGCGGGTGTGCCCACCGGCCTGGATGACCTGGATCACCTGTTGGGTGGGCTGCAAAATTCAGATTTGATCATTGTGGCCGGCCGCCCCGGCGCCGGGAAGACCGGCTTCCTGCTTTCGGCGGCCAAAAACGCCGCCCAGCGTTTTAAAAAACATGTGGCCATCTTCTCGCTGGAAATGTCCAACGAGCAGTTGGTACAGCGTCTTATCGCCCAGGAGACCGGGATTGATACCCAGCATCTGCGCACCGGCAAGCTGCAAGAGGATGAATGGCGGCGTTTCATCATCGCCGTCGAGTCGCTTTCCAACACCACCATCTTCCTCGATGACACCCCGGCCATCACCCCGATTCAACTGCGCACCAAGTGCCGCCGCCTGATGATGGAGTTCCACCTCGACCTGGTGATCGTGGACTATTTGCAATTGATGGCGAGCGATTCCCGCAATGAAAACCGGGTGCAGGAGGTGGCCTACATCTCCCGCACGCTCAAGGGGTTGGCCCGCGAGCTGAATGTGCCTGTGCTGACGGCAGCCCAGCTTTCGCGGGCGGTTGAGCACCGCGAGGGCAAGAAACCCCAACTCTCCGACCTGCGAGAATCCGGCTCCATTGAGCAGGATGCGGATATCGTGGTCTTTATCCATAAGCCCGAAGCCGAAGAATTGAACCGCGAAACGCTCACGCCCGCCGAACTGATTGTGGCCAAGCACCGCAACGGCCCCACCCACGGCGGCATTGGCGTGCTGTTCCATAACAACCTGGCGCGCTTCCAGAATGCGGCCCGCGTCTCCATGCCGGAACCGCCGCCCCCACCCGGTCGGAAGTAACCCATGAAACGCTTTGCCGGGTTTCCGCCGGGAAAAACCCACCTCACGCCCCTGCCGGCGCAATTCTTCAGCGAGCTGCTGCCAGAGATTGACCACCTGGGGGAATTGAAGGTGACCTTGTATGCCATCTGGTTTGTGGAAAGGCAACATGGCGAGATGCGCTACATCCTCTACGAGGATTTCTGGGCAGATCAGACCTTTGTGAGCGGCCTGCGCAGCGGCGGGGACCCGCGGGTGGCCCTGACGGATGCCCTGGGACGGGCGGTGGAGCGTGGCAGCCTGCTGCTGGCCCTGCACCCGGATCAGCCCGCCGAGCAGGGAGTGTACTTCCTCAACACGGTGCGCGGCCGGGCAACCCTCAAAGCCTGGCAGGAGGGCAAGTGGCAGCCAGATTTGCAATCTCACCTGCCAGCCAGCCTGAAGGATGAACGGCCCTCCATCTATAAACTTTATGAAGAGAACATCGGCCCCCTGACGCCGATGATTGCCGATGAACTGCGCGATGCCGAGGCAGCCTACCCGCTGCCCTGGATCGAGGATGCCATGCACGCCGCAGTCGTCAACAATGCCCGCACCTGGGCTTATGTACTGGCGATTCTGCGCAAGTGGCAGGAAAGAGGACGGGATGACACATATAGACGAGACACTGAGAAAACTGGCCGAAAAGGCCGCAAAAGCGGGAAAAGCGAATACGACGACTTCATCGAGCGCTGAAAACCGGGTGGATGCCGGCCTGCCCGGCGACCCGGACTGCCCGTTGTGTCATTGCATCGGCTACATCAGCCAGGAGCTGCCGGTGGGTCACCCCGATTTTGGGCGCATCAGCCTGTGCACCTGCCGCCAGCGCGAGGCAGCCCAGGGGGTACACAGCCGCCTGCAGAAGATGAGCAATCTGCAGGGCTACACCCAGATGACCTTTGAAAACTTCTCCACCCAGGGGCGGCATGGCCTGCCCAAAACCCAGACCGATTCGCTGGAGTTTGCCCACAAGCAGGCCCGCACCTATGCCGAGCACCTCGATGGCTGGCTGCTGCTGATGGGCCCCTACGGCACCGGCAAAACCCACCTGGCCGCGGCCATCGCCAATTTTGCACTCTCCTACGGCGTGGAAACCATCTTCCTCACCGTGCCGGACCTGCTGGACTGGCTGCGCTATTCGTATCAATCCTCCGATCTCTCGTTCGAGGAGCGATTTGAAGAATTGCGCAGCGTGCATCTGCTGGTTTTGGATGACCTGGGCACCCAGAATGCCACTCCGTGGGCGGAAGAAAAAATCTTCCAGATCATCAATTTCCGCTATATCAACCGCCTGCCCACGGTCCTCACCACCAATGTGGGGCTGGATGAGCTGGATGGGCGCATCAGCTCGCGCCTGCAAGATGCCGAGCGGGTGACCCTGGTACGCATCCACGCTCCCGATTACCGGGCAGCAATGCGCGAGAGCCTGCATCCCCTGCTTTCAACCCTCGAATTACACGCCAGCCGCACCTTTGCGACCTTTAACCTGCGCCAGAATGAGAACCTGACCCTGGAACAGCGCGATAACCTCACCAGGGCACTGCGCCGGGCGCAGACGTTTGCCGAGAACCCGCGCGGCTGGCTGGTTTTCACTGGCAGCTATGGCACTGGCAAAACCCACCTGGCGGCGGCCATTGGCAATGACCACATG
>CALESS010000448.1 GCA_937907495.1 uncultured Anaerolineaceae bacterium | reverse complement strand
CCTTGATGATGACATTGCTCCAAAAGATGGCGAGCACGGACGCAGTGGGCATCATGCCGTAAAAAGCGAGAAACGAAAAAACAAAAGAATCAATGGGAATGGAAACCGCGTTGGAGGTGAGCACCCTCAACCACTGGTAGCGGGTGGTGACCTTCTTCACCCACAGGTGATAGACTTCGGTATCCAACAGCTCCGAGATGATTTCCGCGCCGATCGAGGCGAGGGTAATCCTCCAGACGGGTGCCAGAACTGAACCCCACAGGTTGCTGGAGCCAGCGATCACATCGGGTTTTAGGGTGGAGACAAACCAGAAAAATAGGGCCATCAATAAATTGATGCCGGCTGCCGTAAAAATCAGAATGCGGACGCCTTTTACCCCCAGCACTTTATGCGCCAGGTCTCGCAGGGTGAAAGTGATTGGGTAAATAAATGTACCAGCATCAAAGGATAAACCTGCAAATACTACGATCTGCAGGCTGGCAATATCCGATAACATTTGGGCGGAGATATAGCTGGCGGTGACAAGCAGAACAGAAATCAACGGATGAGCCTCGGTTCGGATGATAAAAGAGAATTATACCCCATCCGCCTCTATGGATAAAATTGGAGTGTCAACAATTGAGGGTCATGGTCTGAGAACCGCTTGCCCGGTGGAAAACCAGTGTTCAGATGGATGATCGAATAATCTGCTAAATATGGAAGGGTCCCCTGGCTCAAAAGGATGTGATCCAGAGCTTGCGAGTTTCCCTCAAAGATATAAGTAAACCGTTCTTCGAGTGGAAGCATAGTTACCAAATCCACCAACTCATCCGTGCTGAAAATTTGAAGGGGTTCAGACCAAGAATGGTCATTGAAATCCCCCAGCAAGATGATTTTGGCGTCTCTGTCCGCTTTAAGGATGGCGTGGGTGAACCCCTGGATTACAGCAGCCTGTTCCCGCCGGATATGGGAAGATTTTTCCAGGGGTGGTTGAAGGCTGCCAAAGAGTGGTGTATCACCGCTTCGGGAAGCCAGGTGCAGATTGATTACAATAAAGGGTGTTCCCTTGAAGCGGAACTGTGCGGACAGTGGTTTCCGGCTGTCGCGAAACGCTTCATGATTCGGCTCAATTCTCCCTGGATTGGGGTTTAAACGAAGTTCACTTCCCTCTTGCTGAACCTCAACCGGGGTGATGGAACCCGGCTCCCCCAGATCCGCAAACGTAAGACCCCGATCCGTGCGAAAAAGGAAACCCACCCGCACATTCCCGCCGGGCTCTCCACCGTCGCTGTTCCGCAATGGGGGAATTTCGCGGTATTCGTACGTAGGCCCGCCCAAGTTTTGGATGGTCTGGATGAGCTTCCCCCAGGTTTGTGAAGCATCCACAACCGCATCTTCAACCGCACCATGATCATCCTGAATTTCCTGCAGGGCGATCAAATCTGGTGAAAAAAGTTGTTCCACTATTTGATATGCCAATTGGTTGAATCTCTCCTCAGAGTCCAGGGCGTCGAGGTTTTCAACGTTGTAGGAGGCAATTCGTAGCTGCCCTTCCAGGGGAGGGGATACCTCGGTGAGTTGCGGTTCGCCAGGAATAAATTCATAAGCCGCACTGGGTTGCAATTTGAAGTTTCCATAGGAATAATCCATCACTCCCACAATCAACGGAAAGCGGGTGCCAATGGTGACAGAAGGGGTGGGAACCCAGGCATCATCCAGCAGAATCCGTTCCGGGTTGGCATCATCGGGCTGTAAACAAAGACCTCCCGTTATCGTTCTTGGTCCGGTATCTTTGCCATTGTTCACAACAATTGCAATTTCCCCGTAGCCATCGGTCGGGGCAACCGCAACGGCCTCCTGAACTTGGATGAGCATCCCCTCCAGGCTCTCAAAGAAATCTATCCCATCGGATTCGGGCTGGAAGCTGCGCAGCTGATCATCATCCACGATTCTGTTGGGAATCATCCTGCCATTTTCCCCGATGAGGACAGGCTCAGGTAGAGGAGCCGATGATTTCAATACAGTCAGATCAGCCAACTTGATGCGCGTGG
>CALESS010000447.1 GCA_937907495.1 uncultured Anaerolineaceae bacterium | reverse complement strand
AAAATTTGGGCGGGGGACATAACCAAAGGGAACTCCGGCGTGGAAGGCTTCGGCAACGGTGCTGTAACCGGCTTTACCAATGATAGCATCGGAGGCGCGGACGAGATCGGGATGGAAAATGGGGGTATGGAAGGGCAAGTGAATTTGGTTGCGCACCTTCTGAAAGTGCCGGGAAGCCCCTGGGACGATGAAGTGGATTCCGGGAAGATTGGGCAGGTGATCGAGGAAGTTCAGTTGGCCGCGGATTCCACCCAGCGTGACGAGTACTGCTTTTTCGGTAAGCGGAATCTCCAGTTGCTTGCGGACCACTTCAATGGGTTGGCGGGGCTGGCGCGAAATGGGAGGGACGCTCAGGTTGGGCTTGTGCCAGCCGGCGCAGGCGGGTTGAGCCTGGATATGGTAAATGGCGGAAAGGAAGACCGGGGAGAGGAGGTCAATAAACCGTTGAAACTCAGGCTCAATATGCGTATAGCCACCGTAAATCCAATCCCAGGTGAAGTTTTCCACCAGGACCGATGCCAAACCGGCACGGCGGGCTACCTCAATCCCAAGGGGGGAGATATCACAGAGGACCAACTGACAATGGGTCTCACGAAGCTCCTGGGATAATTCTGCCAGGCGATATTCGGGGAAGGGGATGAAATCATCCAGCGTGCGCAAGGTGACCGGTAGGTTCTCTGCCAGGGCAGAAGTTTGCACCAGGCCAACATCGGAAAGGGTGGGGTGATAGGTGAAGGGGCTTTGCAGGGAGTCGCGAAAAAACCACTCGGGCGTGCGAGTGAAGAGATGAACATGCAAACCCGGCTGGAGCCGGATTAAGGCATCCAAAATGGCACAGGTGCGGGCGGCATGCCCAAAGCCATGTGGAGAAATAAAGGCGGCAAGGTTGATCATGAGCAAAAAAATGCCAGGTGCAGCCAATCTGCACCTGGCAGGTCTCCAATGGGATTATTGAGGCGTGTGTTCTTCGGTTTGAGCGGGGACGGATTTTTCGACGACGATCGTAAAGTTGGCAGCCAGGGCAGCAATTGCACCCAGGGCAGCCCAGACAGGGATGAGAAGCGCAGCCACCGCCCCAATGGTGAGCGGAATCTCGATCAGGGTTTCACCTTTTTCGTTCTTGACGATGATTCGGCGGATGTTGCCCTCATGCAGGATTTCTTTGATCTTGGCGATCAGACGGTCACCATCCACCTTGAATTCTTCATATCGAACATGTTCATCCATCGGAATTACCTCCTGTTCTGGAAATAATTATACATCGGTTACAAGCCGAGATGAGCAACTTTGGCACAGAATTTCCGTATAGATTGGTGAAAGGAAAAATAACCATGGATAACGAAGTAAAACGTTTATATCGAATTCGAGAGGGACGGATGGTTGGTGGAGTAGCCGGGGGCTTGGGCAAATATTTAGGCCTGGATCCGACGATTGTGCGGCTGATTTTTGTGGCCTTGCAGTTGGCTTTCCCAGGCACCCTCTTGGCGTACATCATTTTGCTGTTGGTTGTGCCAGAAGAGCCAACCCTCTAAGGTTGGCGTTAAAAGAATATGCCAACTACCCCGATTGATGGGGCAGTTGGCATTCGTTTTTAACCACCTATTGGGTCTTGATTTGAGCCGTGCGGCGGCGGGTGATGAAGGTGATGCGGAAGAAGTGGTAGGTATGCCGCAGAGGTTTGATGTGACTTGACTCCCCGGCGTAAATGGTTGAAATCGGCACCCATTCCAGGCGGAAGTTGTTCTCCGCGCAGACCACCAGCATCTCCACTTCCAACTCAAAGCCTTTTTCACGGCTGTGGAGCATGGATTGCATCAAGCGGGATGAAACAAGGCGATAACCGGATTGGTTGTCGCTGACAGGGGAGCGGATTGCCCAGGAGAACATGGCCCGGCCAATGGAATTGGAAATGCGGCGAACAATGGGCATTTTGCTGAAATCACGTTCACCGATGATCAAATCTGCATGAGTTTCAGCGTATTTGGAGAGGAACCGTTCCATCTCATGGGGCAGGTGCTGACCATCGGCATCCAGGGTGATGAGAGCATCCACCCCTTCCTCCAGGGCATGCCGAAAACCAGTGAGCAAGGCCATTCCTTTCCCCTGGTTTGGTTTTTGGGTGATGACTTTGGCCCCTGCCGCGCGGGCAATCTCAGCCGTTTGATCCACTGAGCCGTCATCCACTACCCAAACGGGCAGGTATTTTTTGGCTTCAAGGATGACCGAAGCGATGCGTTCCGCTTCGTTATAAGCAGGAATGAAGGCAATGATCTTTTCCATGGGATATCAGGCGAGTCCTTGTGGAAGGTGAAATAGTTGGTCAGAGGCGGGAAGGAGCGGAACGACCTCCGTTACTGCATCCAGGTTTAATGGACCGTAAATGTGGGGATATTCATCTTCCACATCCACAGCTTTTTCCACTTTCAGCGGGCTGGTCAATCTGGAGGCATCAATGACAAGAATCACCAGGTTGGCGTGGTTGGCATAGAATGCGTTCGCCACCCGCTCCAGTTGGTGAGGAAAGGAACAGTGAATGAACCCCACGCCATCCAGGCTGGGAGCCGTGTAGCTCCCCCTTTGGAGGGCTTCCTCCCACTCCGCCCAATGCGTGAGGTGCAGGATCGGGCCGGACATGGTCTATTGCTCGGTGACGGTGACCTTGAGCATTTGGTCGCCCTGGCGAATGGCATCCACCACCTCTTCCCCGCGGACGACCTTGCCAAAGACGGTATGACGTCCATCGAGGTGGGGTTGGGGTGAGTGGGTGATGAAGAACTGGCTGCCATTAGTATTAGGGCCGGCATTTGCCATGGAGATGACCTTGGATGCGTGCTTTAGGGGGTTTCCGTAGGTTTCATCCTCGAAGCGATAGCCGGGGCCGCCGGAACCGCTGCCGGTGGGGTCGCCCCCTTGAATGACAAAATTGGGCAGAACCCGGTGGAATGAGACCCCATCATAAAAACCCTCCTTCGCCAGGAAGACGAAGTTGTTCACCGTCTTGGGTGCGTGGGCCGGGTAAAGCTCCAGTTCAATGGTGCCGCGGGTGGTTTCCATGGTGATGAGGTAAGTTTTCTTCACGTCTATGGTTAAGGCGGGTGGGTTTTTCCATTGTTTGGCGGGCATTTTTTATATTCCTTTCGATATTTTATGGCATTATAACATTTTCGGATTGGCTAATCACGGATGAAATGCGGCATCTCGAAGGGAATTTCCATTGAAATTTCAACCAGGCCGGCGAATTGACCATCCTGATACCAGGGAGACTGGTAGATTAATTTCTTAACACCCCTTTTTTCGATGGTATAGATATTGGCCTGGCGGGTTTGCATCATTTCAGCAATCTTCTGGTTGGAAGCGTTGGAGTGACAATCCAAAAGGCTTTTGCCCAGTAAATTTGCGCCGCCATCGGCTTGAAAGGTG
>CALESS010000446.1 GCA_937907495.1 uncultured Anaerolineaceae bacterium | reverse complement strand
TGACCTGGAACTCACCGAGCGTCAGCATCAACTGGGTGAATGGGTACGATTCAGCCAATTTGTATGATATGTACGATTATGGAGATCTGGCTGGTTGCCCATCGCGCGACCGCACCACTTCCACCTGTTGGCCGCCCTGGACAATGGATAACGTTTGGTATGTGGCGTATGGAGCCGCCCCAAACTATCCACTGCCCCTTATTTATGCCAACAGCGGGGTGAACGCCCGGCAATGGTCGTGGCTGAGCAAGTGGGCGTTGACGAACAAAGGTTACCGGATGGATATTGTTGGCTCTTTCACTCAATGCCAGGCATGCTTGCAAAGGTCTGGCGATGCATCCTGCCCTTACCTGGATAATAAACCGGCTGAGGGCTGGCAGCAGCTATATTCTTCATTGATCACGGACGGGGTCAGCCAGGGGCTGCGCTGGTCAACGGATATTTATTGGATGGGGGATGCCAGCCAACCCAACCCGGCACTCTGCAATGGCACCAGTTCGCCGCAGGCCGGAGGGTCGCTGCAGGAGCGGGAAGCCGGGTTGATAACGGCCCTGCAAGCCAGCGATTTGAACGAGGATTTTAGAAGCTCGCTGGAGGAAAAGCTTGCCACCACCCGTTATATGATCGCCCAACAACAGAACAGTCCGCGGGCGGAGAAGACCGCCCCCCTCCGCTTGCCCTCATTGGAGGTGCCGGAATTCCCGAGCGGGATCTTTGAGGGAGATGAAGGGCTGTTCAAACCGTGGCAGGTGCAGATCAGCAACCGCTGGCAGGGCTGGGATGGCGATCTTAAAGTGCAGGTGCTGGCTGGAAAGCAGGCCGCGGAGGCACAAGGGGGCGTGGTTTTCGTGTGGACCTCTGATGCGATTGACAACTGGCGCTCTTACGAAATGCCAGCCGGGGTGGGCGGGGTACGCATCCTCTCGGTGACGGGAGATCGGGTGAGCTTGCAGGCGGAGGATGGCCGGACGCTGGTGTTGGACTGGAAGACGGGTGAGGTCGAAGGAACCGCCGGGCAGCCTTAGGCCGGCATCCCGGCGCCTCATCCGCCTGGATGAAGATATCACTGGGAATGTGGAAACCCTCAAAACTGGAGACGGTTTTCTGAAAAAGGCTGAAAAAGTGGTTGCACAAGGATGAATCTGGCTGTTTCAGCGCCGTTCTAAAGTTAAGAGTCTTATAAAAATCCGAAATTTATGGAAAAAATGTAAGAAAACCTCTTGCAATTAATAAAAAAGTGTTATATACTATAGTCACTGAGCGCCGAGATGCCCCCCTCATCCCGGTGCTTAGTATTTAATATCCCGGAAGAAATGGGGGAAGGGAAAAATAAATCCCCAAATCTATTGACTCACGGCATGAATTTTGTTAGGATAAGCGGGTGATTGTCTGAAATGACGAAATAGATGGAGAATCAGCGGCTGAACCCTGTGGCATACATACAGGGCAACGAGGTAGAGGTTCTGCTCCGCGAGGAGCACGCTAACCCGCATCGGCGGGGAAAATCGGATTGATCAGCGGATGCCTCTGAAGCCCCGACATGGGCTTCCTTCTCCCTTCCAGGAAGGTGACGGCTGGAAACCCGGTTGGTAACAACCGGAACAACAGCCCCACATTGTCCCACCCCTTGCCGGGGATGGCGGATTGTTTCATGGAAGGGCAGCCTGTATCATCAATGAAAAGGCATGCCTGGCATGCCTTTTTTCGTTTCAGATGGTGGAAATCAATATTTCAGCATATGGAGGAAATTATGGATCGCAAGTACTTAATAGCCCGGGCCAAAGAAGATGGCGTAAAATTCATCTCCTTTCAATTCACAGATGTGATCGGGGCCGTCAAAAGCGTGGATATGCCGGTAGAGCAATTGGCAGGTGCATTGGAAAATGGCATCTGGTTCGATGGCTCCTCTGTCGAGGGCTTTGCCCGCATCCAGGAATCGGATATGCATTTGCGTCCGGATGAGAATACCTATGCCGTGCTGCCGTGGACCTCACCGGAACTGCGCCGGGCGCGCCTGTTCTGTGACATTTATACTCCGGGCGGCGAACCCTTTGAGGGTGATCCGCGCGGCTTGTTGAAACGCTCTTTGGAAGACCTGAAACAGCGGGGATATGTATTCAACGTCGGACCGGAGCCGGAGTTCTTCCTCTTCAAACGCAATGGCAGCGATAATATTCACCCGGTACCGCATGATGTGGGCGGCTATTTTGATTTCTCACCCAATGACGAGGCTGTTCGGGTGCGCTCGGAGTTGATGGATGCCTTAAACCGCA
This sequence comes from uncultured Anaerolineaceae bacterium, assembly GCA_937907495.1. Taxonomy (GTDB): domain Bacteria; phylum Chloroflexota; class Anaerolineae; order Anaerolineales; family Anaerolineaceae; genus CALESS01. The sequence continues at coordinate 1,448 of CALESS010000446.1, read as the reverse complement.
TGGGGCTGGAGATTGAAGTGGGACATCATGAATGTGCCCTGGGGCAGCATGAGATTGATTTCCGCTTTGCGGATGCCTTGCGGGCTGCAGATAACGTGCTGACCCTCAAATACACCGTCAAAGCGATCGCCGCCCAGCATGGCCTGGTGGCTTCGTTCATGCCCAAGCCGATCTTTGGCATTAACGGCTCCGGGATGCACTGTCACCAGTCGCTTTTCGATGAAGCAGGGAACAACCTGTTCTTCGATGCGAAGGATGCCTTCCACCTTTCTCCGCTGGCTTATGGCTTTATCGCCGGACAATTGGCGCATGCCCGCGGCATGTCGGGGGTGCTGGCACCTTCGGTGAACTCCTACAAGCGGCTGTTGCCAGGTTATGAGGCGCCGGTGTATGTGGGTTGGGCGCAGACCAACCGTTCGGCGCTGATCCGCATTCCGCGCCACACTGCCGGGATGGATAAAGCGGTGCGGGCGGAATTGCGCTGCCCGGATCCCTCCTGCAACCCGTACCTGGCCTTCACCGTCATGCTGGCAGCCGGACTGGATGGGATTGATAAGGGGCTGGAATTGCCAAAACCCTTGAATAATGTCAATGTTTATCAGCTGGATGAGGAAGACCGTCAGCGGATGGGGGTGAAGGAATTGCCCGGGTCGCTGGTGGAAGCGCTCAGAGAACTGGATGCAGACCAGGCCATTAAGACAGCCCTGGGTGCCACGGCGTATGACACTTTCCGCCGGGCAAAGCTGAAGGAATGGGATGAATATCGCTTGCAGGTGATGGATTGGGAACTGGAACGATATTTAGAAACCGCATAACCGCAGTCAGTTGAAGATCAAAGACACCCTACGGGTCATGCAGACCTGGGGGGTGTTTTTCTTGCTGGCATCCGGGCGAGCGGAAAGCCTGGCTTACCCGGCGGCAGGCGCTTTTCCTCCACCGGAGATGTTTGCCACCAACTTGAGGGTATCGTTCTCGATGAGGATTTCATCGGGGTCGAGCAATTTTCCTTCCCGCAGAGCCAGGTGGGTTTCGGGTGTCAATCCCAGCTCTTTCAGCGCTTCGCGGACCGTGATCGGTCCGGGGAGGTGATATTCTTCGTTTCGCAGGTTGATGGTGATCATGGCGCAGTTCTCCATGGGTTTAAAAATGAAGATTAGTAACCGTTCATCCACCGGCCCAGGCAGGCAAACCAGGCGGCCATTTCCGCCGAGGGTTCTGCTGCCGTAATGGCCAGGATGGGCCGGGTCAGGTCAGCGGAGGGGATACCGCTCACTTTCAACTCCACCAGGCTGGACTCGGACAGCCAGGCCGCCGGCAGGTAACCGATGGCAGCCGGATTCTCGCTGATGGCGGTCAACACATCCGCCGGGGAGGCTGCCAGGTAGGCGCCAGCCGCCAGCGGTGCATCCCCCAGCAGCAGGGTTTCCACCAAATCCTGCACATCATCG
>CALESS010000445.1 GCA_937907495.1 uncultured Anaerolineaceae bacterium | reverse complement strand
ACAGCCGCAAGCTGGGGCATGCGTTACACAGAGCCGCAAGCGGAAGCGTGCGTTACATAGAGCCTCAAGCTAAAGCATGCGGTAAGAAATAACGTTCGCTTGGGTGATTGCCTTAGCGCTCGCCGCGCATCTCGGCATCCAACTGGTCGTAGAAGGCGCAGAGGGCGGCATGGCGGCCTTCGGCGATTGCCTTGCCGGTGCGGGTGAATAACCGCTCGCGCACCCGGCGGAGCTTGAACAGGTACTCGTGGTAGGAACTGTGCGGCTCGCCCAGCTCTTTTTCCCCGCTCTGACGAAATTTTTCCGAAGCCGGGGCATGGATCGGTTGGCCAGCCAGGATGGCGTAGGCAATGGTTCGGGCTGCACCAACCGCCCCCAGCACGTCCAGCTTGTCCGCATCGAAGAGCACCTGGGCCTCCAGGGTGGCGGGTGGTTCGCTGCGGTCGCGGAAGCGGTGGGCCCGGATGCAGTGCTGCACAGCAGCGATGCGCTGCGCAGACCAGCCTTCGTCTTGCAGCACTTCAGCGGCGAACTCCGCCGATTCGTGGTGGTGACTGGCGCGCCCGGCACCTTCCGGGGCGGAGCCTTCCACATCGTGCAGCAGGGCCGCGGCGCGCACGATCTCCATGTCGGCTCCTTCGGCTTCCCCAATGCGTTCAGCCATGCGGTAGACGCGCTCCACGTGCGAGAAATCATGCACGGGGTCGGCATCTGTATACCAGGTGCGGGCTTGTTCAAGCGTTGGCATGGTTGATAATCTCTCCCTTTTTGATGACCGTTTGCACCAGGTTCGTGCCGAAGCGGTAACCGAGGTGACGGTAATCATCCACCTTGAGGATAATGATATCCGCCTGCTTGCCCGGCTCCAGCGAGCCAATGCGCTCTGCCCGGCGGATGGCGTGGGCAGCGTTGATGGTGGCGGCAGCCACCGCCTGGGCGGGCGTCAGTTTTAGGTAACGGCAGGCCAGGGCGATTACGAACTGCATGCTCTCACACCAGGCGGTGCCGGGGTTGATATCCGAGGCCACCGCCAGGATGCCGCCTGCTTCCAGGATGGCCCGGGCCGGGGTGTAATGCGGGTCAGCCAGGCCGAAGGGGGTACAGGGCAGGGCTACGGCTACCGTATCGCTGGCACCCAGGGCGGCAATATCCGCCGCCGAAGTCTTCACCAGGTGATCTGCCGAGGCAGCCCCCAGTTCCACAGCCAGGCTGGCGCCGCCGAGGTTGTCAAATTCATCCGCGTGGATTTTGAGCGGAAAGCCCAGCGCCCTGGCGGCACTCAACACCTGGCGGGATTGCTCGAGGTTAAATGCGCCTGTCTCGCAGAAGACATCCACAAAGGGCAGCGGGCGCCGGGGGGCATGCTCCTCCCACCACTGGCGGGTGCGTGGCAGCAGGTCGTTGCATAGCAGGTCAGTATAGGCTTGCGGGTCGTCCCGGTATTCCGGCGGGATGGCATGCGCCCCCAGGTAAGTGGGGACAAATTCCAGCGGAGTTTCTTCAGCCAGTGTCAGAATGGCCTGCAATTCATCCAACTCACCCTGCCAATTCAGCCCGTAACCGGTCTTGACCTCGGCGGTGGTGGTGCCGTGGGTCAGCAGGCTCTCTGCCCGGGGGCGCATCTGGCGCACCAGCTCGTTCACCCCGGCGCTGCGGCTGGCATTCACGGTGGAAAGGATGCCGCCGCCTGCCGCAAGGATCTCCAGGTAGGTTTTACCCTCCAGGCGCATCTCGAACTCGGCCGCGCGG
>CALESS010000444.1 GCA_937907495.1 uncultured Anaerolineaceae bacterium | reverse complement strand
GGCCTTTTTGCGCCAGCCGGCCAATATTGATCGGATGAAAACCATCCACATCTTTCTCCAGGCTGACACCGCTCAACACTTTCTCCTCATCCAACCCTGCCGGCAGCGGCAATTGCACCAGGATACCATGCACGTTCGCATCTTCGTTCAACTTCTTAACCAGGGCTTCCACCTCGGCCTGGCTGGCATTGGCGGGTAATTCATAGCCGAAGGATTCAATCCCCACCTCTGCACAGGCTTTGCGCTTGCTTTTCACATACACATGAGAAGCCGGGTTATCCCCCACCACCACGGTTGCCAGCCCGGGGGTGGATTTTCCCGCCGCCAGGCGAGCCTTTACATCTTCCGCAATTTCCGCTCGCAGCCGTTCCGCGGTTGCAGCGCCATCCAAAATTTGAGCAGTCATTCAGCCTCCTATCGGGTGATCAAAGAGATTACACAATTCATTATACCTGATTCAGCCTTCCTGGTTCCTCCACAAAGTGCCTGTTGCCTCGGTGTTCACCCGTATTTGATATACCTCCAGGCACAGCGTGACCACATGCGCAGGGAGGGCATTCACCCCTGAATGATACATACCTGGTACTTCGATGGAATTAACCGGGTTGGCTTGTAATTCATCCTTATTTTTCAGAGAATCCGCTATAATTCCAGCAGGAGGATTGTCTTTATGGGAAAAATTTGTGTTATTGGAACCGGATACGTTGGCCTCGTTACCGGCACTTGTTTTGCAGATTTAGGCAACCAGGTGATCTGCCTGGATGTTGACGAATCGCGCATCTCGCGGATTCAAAATGGCATCATGCCGATTTATGAACCCGGACTGGAACAATTGGTGCTGCAAAACGTGGCTGCCAACCGCCTGCACTTCTCCACAGACCCCGCAGATGCCCTTAAAGATGCGGAATTTGCCTTCATCGCGGTTGGCACCCCTTCCGGCAACGATGGCGAAGCGGATCTGCAATACGTCCGCACCGCCGCCGAGTTCATCGCCGATTACGTGGATCATCCCATCATCGTAATCAACAAATCCACCGTCCCGGTGGGCACCGGTGATTGGGTGGCAGATGTGATTAAAAAACGCCGCGGCGGCAAAGTTCTGGAATTTCACGTGGTTTCCAACCCGGAATTCCTGCGGGAAGGCTCTGCCATTAATGACTTCATGAAACCAGACCGGGTCGTGCTCGGCTCCAGCCACCGCCAGGCCGCCGACCAGGTTGCCCATCTCTATCTTTCCCTGCGCTGCCCAATCCTCGTCACCAATCTGCGCACAGCCGAGATGATCAAATACGCCAGCAACGCCTACCTCGCCACCCGCATCTCCTACATTAATGAAATTGCCAACATGTGTGAAGAACTCGGTGCGGATGTGGAAGAAGTGGCTGCCGGCATGGGCATGGATAAACGCATCGGGCGCGCCTTTCTGGATGCCGGCCTGGGCTGGGGCGGCTCGTGCTTCCCCAAGGATGTGAAAGCCCTGGCCCACATGGCTGTTCTGCACGGCACACAGCCCCAACTACTGCAAGCCGTCATGGAAATCAATCGCAACCAGCGCCGCCGGGTGGTGATGAAACTCCGCAAAGCTCTCGGCTCCCTCGATGAAAAGGTGATCGGCGTGCTGGGGCTTTCCTTCAAGCCCAATACCGATGACATCCGTGACGCCCCTGCTCTGGAAATCATCCATTTGCTTCAGAATGAAGGCGCCACCATCCGTGCCTATGATCCGCAGGCGATGCAAAACGCAGCCCAGGTTCTGCCCCGCATCATTCTCTGCAAAGATGCCTACGAGGTGGCCCAGGGAGCAGATGCCCTGTTGCTGGCAGTGGAATGGAACGAATTCAAGCAACTCGATCTGGACCGCGTTTTCCCCCTCATGCGCACTCCCATCTTAATGGATGGGCGCAATCAATGGGATCCGGAACGCTGCCACAGCCTGGGGTTCTCCTACTTTGGCGTAGGGCGGGGTTCCACCCCCACCCTGGAATAAGGTCTCGTTCAATCACCGTTTTTACGCCGTGATATAATTTACCTGTTCTGAACAAGGCATTCTCTCAACCCGATGGAGGCAGTTGGTTATGGAAATTGAAACCACTCAATATAAACATTGTGACCTTGTAAAAGTGAATGGGCGCGTGGATAGCGCCACCTCACCGAAGCTGGCTGAGGCCCTGACCGCAATCACAGAGCAAGGACGTTTTCGCATCGTCGTGGATTTTAGCGGCGTGCAGTTTCTTTCTTCTGCCGGTTTGCGCGCCCTGATTAATGCCCAAAAAACCTGCAAACGCTACAATCGGGGTGAAGTTGTGCTCTGCGCCCTGCCCGCCAATATTGCAGCCGCGGTGGAGTTGGCTGGTTTTAATTCCATTTTCAGGATCTTCGATGACCCCCTGATGGCGGTTGGTTACTTCTAGAACTCCGGCCAATGCAATGAAACAAATCTTCCCAGGCCGCTATGACAGCCTGGCACAAATCGGCCAGTTTGTCCATTCCGCAGCCGATGAAGCCGGTTTTGATTCCTTCTCCATTTATGCAGTGGAACTGGCGGTGGATGAAGCCTGCACCAACATCATCGAACACGCCTACGGCGGCGAAGACCGCGGCAATATTGAATGTACCTGCGAAATCACACCCGAAGGGCTGACCATCATCCTGCATGATCATGGTCAGCCCTTTCGTCCTGAAGATATTCCCAGCCCGGCGATCAACGCCCCCCTGGAAGAGCGGGAGTCCCACGGCCTGGGTTTGTTCTTCATGAAAAAATGGATGGATGAAATCCACTTTGATTTCTCCCAAAATCATGGCAATACCCTGGTAATGTTCAAGAAAGTGGAGAAAAAGGGCGAATGAACCTTCCACTGCCGACCGGGGCTGAAAGTTGGAAATTGTTCCTGGATTTAAACGAACAAATCCTCGATCAGCCCGATGCAGCTTCTCAAAGCCGGTTGGTCGCCCATTACCTGCGCGAAAAACTTCAATGCCAGGCAGAACTTTGGTTCGCCCGGCCCTACTACCCCCTGCCCGGTCAGCCGGTCCTGGAGAAGCTCATCTCCCACGCAGCACCCGAACCGATCCTTCAAGCCATCCAAAAACGTGAGCCGGTCCAATCGGATACTGATCGCCCAGCGTCCGCCCACCACCTGGCACTTCCGCTCATCACCCAGGATTGGGTCCTGGGGGTTCTATACCTCACCCCCCCTGCCGATCAGCCACTTCTCCCGGAAGAGGTGGAGTTCTTCCGCAGCCTGGCAAGCCACCTGGCTCTTTCCCTGCAAGTCAGCCGCCAGGCCGTTCTCAAGAATTGGCGCTACGAGCAGCTCTCACTGGTGCGCACCGTCAGCGCCCAAATCGCCAACCTGACAGATCTGGATGAAATCTGCCGCCGCGTAACTGCCCTCATCCGCGAGACCTTTGG
>CALESS010000443.1 GCA_937907495.1 uncultured Anaerolineaceae bacterium | reverse complement strand
GTATTTTAATACCCAGGCAGTCTGCGGGTTCAGCGGACCGGCTCGGGCAGCCAGGGTATCCATCCCGTCCCGCTCTCGTAGAACCCACGCATAACCCATTGCCGAGGCAATGGAGTCCGTATCCGGATTGACGTGACCTACTACATAAATCGGAGAGGCCATACCCTCATCAAGCTCCGTTCTCTCAAAGTTTCATTCGTTGTATTGCCCGCCATACCCGTTCGGGAGTGGTCGGGTTCTGATCCACTTCTGCGCCGCAGGCATCCTGGATGGCGTTTCCGACTGCGGGGGCCACTCCATCCATGGGAATCTCCGCCACTGCTTTGACCCCAAACGGATGGGAAGGTTCAAACGTCTCGACAAAAATGGTTTCCATGGCTGGCATTTCGTTCGCCCGGAAGATATGATAGTCATCCAGGTCTTTTTCGAGCGCCACACCATTTGAATCATATCGCATTTCTTCACACACTGCGTACCCCAATGCCTGGGCCATCCCGCCTTCCACCTGGCCGCTGGCAGTCACCGGATTGACAATCACGCCTGCATCCACTGCCATCACCAGGTGTTTTACCGTCACCTGGCCCGTTTCCATATCCACCACGACCTCGGCAAACTGGGCTGCAAAGGGAGGCGGTGAGACCGGAGAAACGTAAGAGGCGACTCCCATGATCTGCTCCTGGTTTGTATGGTGCAGCGCATTGTAGGCGATCTCCTGCATGGAGACAAACTCCCCGCCCGGGCCAACAGCCTGGCGTTCGGCCAGAACAATATCATCGGGTGATACTGTAATCTCAAATTTATCCTTCAGCATGGCGGCTGCGCGCAGGCGAATGCGCTCGGCTACAATTTCCGCGGCCTTCACCACTGCCGTTCCAGAAATATAAGTGGTACTGGAGGCGTAAGCGCCTTTATCAAAGGGGGTGAAATCAGTATCCGAGGAGTACACAATCATATCCTCCACCGGAACACCCAGCACTTCTGCAGCCATTTGCGCCAGTACCGTATCAGAACCCGTTCCCAGGTCTGTGGCTCCCACCAGCAAGTTGAAGGAGCCATCGTCATTCATCTTGAGGCTCGCCCCGCCCATATCCAGGTAGGGAATTGCAGTCCCCTGCATCACTGTTGCCACCCCGATGCCGCGCCGCAAGTGCGGCTGACCGGGAACCTCGTGCCAATCCGGGTTTTTATATTTCTGATCCCATCCGATGGCTGATTTCCCTTGCCGCACACATTCTTCCAACCCGACTGTGTGAATAATCTCCGGCACGGGTTCACGTCCTTCCGACCAGGCAGTGGAAAATGGGTGTAACTCACCCGCACGGATGGTGTTTTTCAAGCGAAACTCAATCGAATCCATCCCCAATTTCCGGCAGATTTTTTCAATATGCCGTTCCAATGCCCAGTATCCTTGCGGAACACCATAGCCCCGGAATGCCCCCGAAGGAGGCGTGTTGGTATACACCACATCGGCGTAAAAACGGATATTCGGCGCAAGCCGGTAAGCATCTGCCCCAACATACAGGGCCATCGCTTTGTGACCTGTATTTCCCGTTACGGTAAGGGCATGGCAGCCATACGCACCTGTATCACTCAGGGCATACATTTCATTTGCCGTAATGGTTCCATCCAATTTCACCCCCGTCTTCATGTGAATCCGCATCGGATGGCGGGAGCGGGCCGCGATGAACTCTTCCTCGCGGGTGTATTCATAAATCACCGGTCGGCGGGTGGCAATGGTCAGGTGGGCAGCCACATCTTCCATCAACACTTCCTGCTTGCCGCCAAACCCGCCACCAATGCGAGGTTTAATCACCCGAATCCGCTTCACCGGCAGCCCTAACACGGGTGCCAGCATCCGGCGCACATGGAAGGGAACCTGGGTGCTGGTGCGGATTACCAGGCGATCATCCTCATCCCAATATGTGACGGCGACATGGGGTTCGATGTGAGCTTGCTGCACCTTGGGAACTTCGTAGTCGCCCTCAACAATTAAATCTGCTTCCCGGAACCCTCTCTCCACGTCGCCAATATCAATGCGGATTTCCGCAGCCAGGTTCCGGGCGGGGTTGGAATCAGCAAAGTTGACAAACTCCGGCTCATCGTGGATCACCGGCGCGCCAACTTTCATAGCGTCTCCCATATCCAGCACCATCGGCAGAGGTTCGTATTCCACCTCGATGAGTTTCAGAGCAGCTTCCGCAATTTCCCCGCTTTCCGCTGCCACAAAAGCCACCCGGTCTCCCACAAATCGCACTTTGTGATCCAGGGAAAAACTATCCAGGGGTCCGGGAATGGGATCTGACTGGCCCGCAGTGGAATAAACCACCCGGGGAATATCTTCCCAGGTGAGAACTGCGGCTACGCCGGGAAGTGCCCGCGCCTTGCTGGCATCTATTCGTTTGATGCGGGCATGGGCAATTGGGCTGTGCAGTACCCTGGCAATTAACATCCCTCGCATTTCCATATCAGCAGTGAAGGCCGGTTTTCCCTGCACTAGTTTGATGGCATCCACTTTTGGTTCTGGTTTTCCAACCTGGCTGTAGTTACGGGTCTGGGGTGTGGTAAAAACTTGCGGTTGAACGCGGGTCTGGGTTGTCTGAAAGGATTGATCATCCAATCGTTCTTCCGGACGAGGAGAAATCCCCCAACCTGGGGGCAATTCAAACCCTGCCTGGATGGGCATTTCACCGCGCAGCATGGCTGCCGCTCTTAAAACGGCTTGAACCGGCTTCACATAGGCTGTGCAGCGGCACAAAATTCCGGAGAACGCTTCCCGCACATTCTCCTCTGTTGGATTTGATTCACGTTCCAACAACTCTCTGGCAGCCAGAACCATGGCTGGAGTGCAGTATCCACACTGGATGGCACCCACTTCCACAAATGCCTGCTGGAGAGCATGTAAACCGCTCGTTTTCCTCCAGCCCTGATCCGGGTGTTGGCCCATGCCTTCAATGGTTTCAATTTTGTGCCCTTCGGCCTGGGCAGCCAAAATCATGCAGGAGTTCACCGGCTTCCCATCGTAGAGCACCGTGCACGCGCCACATTCACCTTTCTTGCAGCCGCCAAACTTAGCCCCAAACAATCCGTTCTGGCGAAGGAAGGTCAGCAAAGTTTCCCCTTCATTCACCTTGCCGCTGAATTCTTGACCATTAATCTGGAGAGTAATATTCATGTTGGGTCTCCTCATCCACCAATACGCTTGATGACCCGGCCGATTAAAACCTGGAGGCTGTTCCGTACATACTCCTCCGAGTAATCTGCACTGATTGCTTCTACATTCAAACTGCCAAGTTCAACATTCGCCTGGTCCCGTCCGTCACTTACCAGAACAGGGGCCTGGCTTTTTAGCAAGGCCACCAATCGGATTCTGCCCGAAGGCCAACGGCAACCGCACACCATGATTTGGGGAGGGTCAGAAGGCGTCCGTGAAATGGCTTCCATCGCAGTCTGCAACTTCAAGGGGATTTGGATCTGGGTAATTAGTTTGCCAGCACCAGCAGATTTTCGCAGCGGCAGCCATTCTCCCAGGTGAACAACCATCTCTCCGGGCTGCCAGGTCAAACGGGCATCCAGCGCCAGCAGGGCAGCCACAACCGGAGAAGCGCCGGGGGCAGAGGCAACCGCCCCACCCAACGTGACCTGGTTTCGCAGGTTAAACGTAGCACTACGGTGGACAGCCTCAACCAACAGGCCAGGGGCTTCCTCCCATTCCATGATCTGCTGGAAGGTAACCATCGCCCCCAGTTCTGCAAGGTCGCCAATGACATGGAGCTTGTTCAAACCCAATGCCTGCAGGTCCACGACGGCAACCTCCCCAGGCCGATGCTGCAGGGTGGATCCTCCCGCCAGTGGGATCGTAATGGGCTGTTGACGCGTCAATAAGAGCAGCGCTTCTTCGATGGTTTGCGGGCGATGATATTCCTGGATCATGGCAGCCTCCTTATGCTTTACATCAACGGAGAAAATGTATCAATCAGTAATTTATAATCCCCACCCACCGGATACAAAATTGGGCATGTGCAGCCATACTTCATATATTCAGCCACTTTTGCCCGCGCTTCAGAGGGAGTACCCGAGGCTGTAATCCGCAGGATCAGATCTTCCGGGACCAGGTGCTTGGCCTTCTGAATTTGTTCATGCGTGGCCGGCCAGCCCAGGATGGATTGAATTTCCGCAACAATATCCTGCGAGACGCCGGAAGCCTTGG
>CALESS010000442.1 GCA_937907495.1 uncultured Anaerolineaceae bacterium | reverse complement strand
GGAAACCCTGGGCGGGGAGTATCCTGCCGGAGCGGATTTCCTGGTGGCGGAAGCCCTCAACCGCCTGGCATCCCAGCAGGAGCGGATGCGGGAATTTATTCGCAAGCATAATTTGAGCTACCAGGATGAAGTAATTTCCGCAGAAGAATACCGGGCCTGGCGGGAAGCCCTGTCCTTTTTTACCGGATACGCCCCGGATTCGTTTGGGCCCTTCAACCCCCGTCCGGATTAATCAAAACTCCCGCCTCACGGCGGGAGTTCTGTTGAGTGAAGGGATTAGCCAGCTTTTGCCAAATTCTCGGCCACAAAATCCCAATTGACCAGTTTATCGAGGAAGGCCTGGATGAAATCTGGCCGGCGATTTTGATAATCCAGGTAGTAGGCATGTTCCCATACATCCACGGTGAGCAGGGCAACCTGGCCCCTGGTGAGTGGAGTTTCCGCGTTGGGGGTGGAGACCAGCTTTAAAGTGCCGCCTTCCAGCACCAGCCAGCCCCAACCGCTGCCAAAGCGACCGACCCCCGTGGCCTTGAATTGCTCGGCGAAGGTATCATAGCTGCCAAAGGCGGATTCCAGCATCTCGGCCACTTTGCCGGTCGGTTTACCGCCGCCGCCGGGTTTCATGCAGTGCCAGAAGAAGGTGTGGTTCCAAACCTGGGCGGAGTTATTGAAAATGCCCATCTTGGCCGGGTCCTCCGCCGAGGCGCGGATAATTTCTTCCAATGTACGGTTTTCCCAATCGGTTCCACCCACCAGCTTGTTGAGGTTATCCACATAGGCTTTGTGATGCTTGCCATGGTGGAAGGATAGGGTGCGAGCGCTGTAGACAGGTTCCAGCGCGTCTTCGGCATAAGGTAATGCAGGTAGTGTAAAAGTCATGACATTCCTCCTCAGAACGTTTTAATCATTATAGCAAACATCTGGATTGTGAACAATCACGCAAACGAAATTCGCGGCTTTTTCCGCACGATTTTTCTCCTTCTGTCCTCGAATGGGGATATCACGGAGCGCTCTGCCTCCCGCCGCTGAGCGCGGTATCCCGGAAGTCCGCCTTCGGGCTGTTGTTTCAGCCGGTATCCGTGGGGTCTCACCAGTCCACCCCCAGGGTGGGAAAAGATGAAGATTGGATGAGTCTTTGCGCTGGCGCAATGTTTCGCCGCGGCTTCTCGGTTATACTGAGGCGCAACGCTCCACCTTCGAGGTTAACCGGTACTTGAAAAATCGTCTCTTAACCAAACAGATCTTCATCCCCACGGAACATGGCTCGTGGGTGTTCCTGCTCAGCCCGCTGGCTATTGGCCTGGCGCTGGGAGGGAAATTCGGCTGGCCCCAGGTGGTGTGGCTGGTGGCTGCTCTGGCGGCATTTATGGCCCGCCAGCCGCTGACGGTGCTGGTGAAAATCCTCAGTGGAAGGCGGCCGCGCAAAGATCTCCTCCCCGCTCTTTTCTGGCTGGGGATGTATGGTCTGATTGCCTTCTCGGCGGGAGCCGCGCTCGCCTGGTTGGGTTTTGGCTTTGTCCTCTGGCTGGTGCTGCCCGCCATGCTCGTGATGGGCTGGCATTTGTGGCTTGTCAGCCGCAAGGCTGAACGCCGTAAACCGGGTGTGGAGATCATCGGCAGTGCAGTACTGGCCCTGGTGGCCCCTACCAGTTACTGGATCGGCCGCGGCGGGATGGATGGCTACGGTTGGCTGCTCTGGCTGCTGTTGGTATTGCAGAATGCAGCTTCCATTGTCTATGCTTATCTGCGCCTGGAGCAGCGGGTGCTGCCCAGCGAGCCGGATGGAAAAACCCGCTTGAGCATGGGGCGGCGAAGCCTGATCTATACCACTTTCAACCTGGTATGCACCGCCGGGTTGAGCGCGGCGGCTGTCATTCCACCCTGGGTGTGGACAGCCTATCTGGTACAATGGTGCGAATCGCTGTATGGGACCTGGCGCCCGGCCATTAAAGAACGACCCATGCGTATCGGAATCCGCCAGATGATTGTCAGTATCATTTTTACACTGGTGTTTGTATTGACATGGTTTCTAAAATAATAGGAGAGCTGAATGGAAAATGAAGCGAAATGCCTGGCCTGTGGGAAAACAAATCAAGTGATCCCGTTGATTGCAATCAGTTACCTGGATAAGACCTACTGGATCTGTCCGCAGCACTTGCCGCTCTTGATCCACAAACCGGAGCAATTGGTGGGGCTGCTGCCTGGCGCCGAGAAGTTGGATGCCTACACCGAGTAGATCACCTGCCCATTGTTGTATTCGGCGGTTCTCCCCGCCCGCTGTGGCGGGCGCAACCGACCCGGTGCGCTTATGAAGACCACCGCAAATCCCCGGCAAATCACTTGACAGGTGGATTGGGCGGATTATAATCGGATCAATATTCAATGCCAGCCCGGGAAAACGGGCGGTGGATGCCCTCCAGAGAGCCGGTAGGTGGTGTGAACCGGCGGGCAGCCCTGCTCCTTCCACCCCGGCGCCTCCTGGCGGCAGTCCTCGCAGGGATGCAGTGCATCGTAAGAGGACCGGCGGCTCCGTTACAGCCAGTTGAGGCGGTTGGGATTCTCCTGACCGTAAAAGCAGGTGGCACCACGAGACGGTTCCCCCCTCGTCCTGCGGGCAGCGGTGATTTTTTCACACCGCCCCGGGATGTGGGGATTTTTGTTAAACCGTCACCCAGAGGAGTGGAAAATGTTAGATATCAATTTGCTAAGGGAACAACCGCAAACCGTGCGGGATGCGCTTACCCGGCGCAATATGGCCACCGGAATTGTGGACCAG
>CALESS010000441.1 GCA_937907495.1 uncultured Anaerolineaceae bacterium | reverse complement strand
AGTTGTGGGCGATGAACAGGTACGTCAAGTCCAGCTCGTTTTGCAGCTCTTTGAGAATATTCAAAACCTGGGATTGAATCGAGACATCCAACGCCGATACCGGTTCATCGCAGACAATGAACTTGGGGGAAAGGGCCAGGGCGCGGGCAATGCCGATGCGCTGGCGCTGACCGCCGGAAAACTCGTGCGGGTAGCGGCGGGCGTGGTAATCTTCCAGGCCCACTTTTTGCAGCATCTCCAGCGTCTTCTGGTAGCGCTGTTTGGGGTCGCCGATGTTGTGAATACGCAGGCCTTCCATCACTGATTCGCCGACCGGCATGCGCGGGTCTAGCGAAGCGTAAGGATCCTGGAAGATGATCTGCATATTGCGGCGCATGGATTTCATCTCCAGGCCTTTGAGGCTGAAGACATCCACATCATTGTAATAAACCGAGCCAGCCGTGGGTTCGGTGAGACGCAGCATGGTGCGGCCGATGGTCGTCTTGCCGCAGCCCGATTCGCCCACCATGCCCAGGGTTTCGCCCTTGCGGATGGTGAAACTGACATCATCCACAGCCTGTACCCAGGCCTGCACCCGCTGCAGCACGCCAGAGCGCACCGGGAAGTACTTGCGCAAGCCCTCCACCCGGATGAGCGTTTCAGGCGTTGCGGTTGGGGTTTGGTTGATTGCCATCGGTAGGGTCTCTCTCATCCTTCGGATTGGGGATTCAGCGGGGCGTGGTGTTCGCCCTGGCTCTGGTAAAGCCAGCAGCGGACCTGGTGTTCCGGACGGGCATCCAGCAGGTCCGGCTCCTGGCGGCTGCAGATTTCCAGGCCATATTGCACCCGGGCGCGGCAGCGCGGCGCAAAGCGGCAGCCCGGCGGCAGGTTCACCAGGTTGGGCACGTTACCAGGGATGACATCCAGGGTATCCATCACCTTGCCCAGCACCGGGATGGAGGCGATCAGCCCCTGGGTGTAGGGATGCAGCGGTCGCTCGAAGAGGTCTTCCACGCTGGTCTGCTCCACGATGCGCCCGGCATACATCACCGCCACCCGGTCGGCCATCTCGGCAATTACTCCCAGGTCATGGGTGATCAGGATCACAGAGGTGCCCATCTTCTCGCGCAGATCGCGGATTAAATCCAGAATTTGGGCCTGGATGGTGACATCCAGGGCGGTCGTCGGCTCATCCGCAATCAATAATTGCGGCTTGAGTGCCAGTGCCATGGCAATCATCACCCGCTGGGCCTGCCCGCCAGACATCTCATGGGGGTAGGCTTTGGCTTTATTGACAGCATCCGGGATGCCCACCAGTTTCAGTAATTCCACCCCCTGCTCCCAGGCCGGGCCTTCTTTCATCTTCTCGTGGATCTGGAAGACTTCGCCCACCTGTTCGCCGGCGCGAAAAACCGGGTTGAGGCTGGATTGCGGCTGTTGAAAAATCATCGAAATGCGGTTGCCGCGGATTTCAGTCATCTCGGCTTCAGAAAGTTTCCGCAAATCGCGGCCTTCGAAGAAAATTTCGCCATCCACCACTTTTCCCGGCGGGCCAACCAGGCGCATCACCGAGAACGAGGTGACGCTCTTGCCGCAGCCAGATTCGCCCACCAGGCCCAGCACTTCACCCGGATAGACCTCAAAATCCACCCCGTCCACGGCTTTGACCACGCCATCTTCAGTGAAGAAATAGGTCTTCAGGTTTTTCACTTCCAGCAAGGGTTGAACGGTCGGTTGGGTCATGCCAGGCAGCTCCAGGGAGGGTGGAAAATAGGGTGGCGGAGTGGAGTTGTGATCTTGATTCGCCCATTATAGCAGAAAATAATCGGCAGATACGCCGGACTTATGGATGAATTGGAGCCGGCGGGAAATCTCTGCTGGCAGATCAACAACCCCCGCTCGGGGAGGAGCGGGGGTCGGTTTGGAGTAACCACCAGAGATGGGCGGGTGAGCAGGCTTTTTCGATTAGGGCGGCGCTCTTACTTCTTGCGCTCGTTATGCACGTAGTTGAAGATGCCAAAAAACCCGAGGAAGAGGCCAACCACAGAGAAAGCCTGGGTCAGAAAGCTCAGCCAAAACGAGGCTTCAATCACCTGGATGACCATCAGCAGCGGGAAGATGACGCCCAAAAGCATCAACCCCGTGCCAATCAGCATCAACTGTTTAGGCGTTAATCT
>CALESS010000440.1 GCA_937907495.1 uncultured Anaerolineaceae bacterium | reverse complement strand
CTCAGTCCAAAGGCTTCAATCCGACCGTCGCGCACCAGCACGGCGCCATCCCGCAGCAGGCCAAGTGCCCCCAGCGCCGCGCCGCGTTGCGGGCCACCCGCCAGGGTTAACAATTGAGAGGCAGAATGAATCAGCATGGTTCACCCCGTGAAGCAAGGATGAAGGAATTATACCCAGTTCGGCTTTTCTTTGCCTTCGCCTCCTTGCACGGCGCGAATGGGTGCAAGAATTGAAAGGCACTTCTCCAGGCTGCTGGAGAGTGGAGAAACAGGAACCGCGCCAAATGTTAATAATATTCACATCTTATTTTAATGTAATTCTTAATTTTCCGTAATACTATTAGCAAGTCAGACGCCGAGATGCCCCCCTCATCCCGGCGTTTGATATTTTAACCCCCCCGGCTTTACCCCATTCTCCCCGCTTGACGTTATAATTCTCTACATGCAAAACGAAGAACTCCCACCTCCCATCTGGGTGGCCCGCCCCGCGGACCTGCGCCGGATGGTCGCTGAATTATCGTCCGAACCCCTGCTGGCCGTAGATACCGAATCCAACAGCCTGTATGCCTACCAGGAACAGGTTTGCCTGATCCAGATTTCCTCACCCACCACCGATTACCTGGTGGATCCGCTGGCGATCAGCGATCTTTCCCCGCTGGAACCGCTCTTCTCCAACCCGGCCACGGAAACCATCTTCCATGCCGCCGAATATGACCTGATCTGCCTGACGCGGGATTTTGCCTACCAGTTCTCAAGCCTTTTTGATACCATGCTGGCCGCGCGCATCCTGGGACGCAAGTCTTTTGGCCTGGGTTCTTTGCTGGAAAGCGAATTTGGCCTGCTGCTGGATAAGCATTACCAGCGGGCAAACTGGGGCCAGCGCCCGCTAAAGCCTGCCATGCTGGCCTATGCCCGCCTGGACAGCCATTACCTGATCGCCTTGCGGGCCAAGTTGAAAGCCGAATTGGAAGAGGTGGGCCGCTGGGAGCTGGCGCAGGAGGATTTCCGCCGCATGCGCCATGTGCATTTACCCGATGAAACCAGCCATGCGGATGCTTGCTGGCGCATAACCGGCTCACAGGACCTCACCCCCACCCAGGGGGCCGTATTGCAGGCGGTTTGCGCCTACCGCGACCGCCAGGCGCGTTATGCCAACCTGCCGGTGTTCAAGGTACTTCCCAATGAAGCCATGCTTTCGGTCGCCAGGAATATGCCGGAAAGCCGCGCCGACCTGGATGGCCTGCCCGGCCTGAACCCGAAACTGGCCAACCGCCATGCTGCCGGCTTGCTGCAGGCCGTGAAGCAAGGCCGCCATTCTCCGCCGCTTACCCGGCCGCGCACCCCGCGCCGCAACGATGCCCTGCTCCACCGCCTGGATTTGCTGCGCACCTGGCGCAAGGCAGCCGCCGCCGGGATGAAAGTGGAATCGGATGTGGTGCTGCCGCGCGACCTGATGGATGCCATTGCCACGGCCAACCCGCGTAACCTGGAGCAACTGGCCCCGGTGATGAGGGAAGTGCCCTGGCGGCTGGAGCATTTTGGTCCGCAGATCCTGCGCGCCCTCAAACACTAAACTGGCGTGCGGAGAGGCGCTTGCGACCCCACTTCCCACTCTCCCCACGCCGCTTCTAAGGAGTCCCCCATGAAAATCACTTTTAACGGCGCCGCCCAGACCGTCACCGGCTCCCAGTACCTGCTGGAGGTCAATGGGCACCGCCTGCTGTTGGATTGCGGCCTGTTCCAGGGACGGCGGGCGGAAACCTACGCCCTGAACCGCACGTTTGGTTTTGATTTTTCTCCGCGTAAATTAAACGCGGCCGTGCTTTCTCATGCTCATATTGACCATAGCGGCAACCTGCCCAGCCTGGTCAGCCAGGGTTTTCATGGGCCGATCTACGCCACGGAGGGAACAGCCAGCCTGGCCGACCTGATGCTGCGGGATGCCGGGCACATCCAGGAAGCGGACGCTGAGTACCTCAATAAAAAGCGCGCCCGCCGCGGCCAGGCCCCCCTGGAGCCGCTCTATACGGCCGAGGATGCGGCAGCTGTCAAGCCCTTGTTCAAAGGGAAGGATTACAAGGAGAAGTTTGAGCCGGTTCCAGGGGTCACCGTTCACCTGGTGGAGGCCGGGCATATCCTGGGATCAGCCGCCGTGGTGCTGGATATCAAGGAAAATGGGCGGCGCTTCCGCTTGTGGTTCTCCGGGGATATCGGCCGCCCGTACCTGCCACTACTGCGCGACCCGGTGATGCCGGAAGCTGCGGATTACCTGATCATGGAATCCACCTATGGCGACAAGAGCCACCGCAACCCGGAGCTGGCCTATGAAGAGTTTCGCCAGGTGGTGCTGCGCACCTTCCAGCGCGGCGGCAAGGTCATCATCCCGGCCTTTGCAGTCGGCCGTACCCAGGAGCTGGTGTACAGCCTTAACCGCATGTACACCGCCGGGGAGTTACCGCGCGTCCCGGTCTATGTGGATAGTCCGCTGGCTGTGAATGCCACGGATATCTTTGCCCAATTCCCACAATATTTTGACGAAGAAACGAACGCCTTCGTGCGCTCCGGACGCCACCCGGCGCTTTCTTTTGACCAGATGCACTATGTGCGCAGCGTTGAGGAATCCAAATCCTTGAACGATAAAAAAGGGCCGATGGTGATCATCTCGGCTTCCGGGATGGCGGAAACGGGCCGGATTCTGCACCATTTGAAGAATAATATCGAAAACCCGGCCAACACGGTTTTGATCGTCTCGTGGCAATCGCCGGAAACGCTCGGGCGCCGCCTGGCGGACCGCATGAAGCGGATCAAGATCTTTGGCGAAGACTATGAAGTGCGGGCGGAGGTGGAAACCATCGGCGGCCTCTCTGCCCATGCCGGGCAGGATATTTTGCTGCGCTATGCCAACGCTTCGCGGGCTACGCTTAAGAAGATTTTCCTGGTGCATGGTGAACCAAAGGGTGCCCTGCCGCTCAAAGCCCTGATTGAGCAAGGCGGCGCAACCCCGCCGGTCTATTATCCCCAGCGGTTTGACTGGGCGGAAATTTAAGTGCCCGCGAAAGCCTTCGGAAAGGTGACCCATGTCGGATATCGAATTACCCCCCTCGCCAACCATTGACCTGTTACTGCGCCGCAAATCCGTGCGGGATATGAAGACCGCCCAATTCCGCCCCACATCCGCAATCAAATCCTC
>CALESS010000439.1 GCA_937907495.1 uncultured Anaerolineaceae bacterium | reverse complement strand
GTTACCTGTTGGTAAGCATGGGCAGCGCGGAAGAGGGTTTGCTCTTCAAAGTGACGGCCCATCAATTGCATGCCGATCGGCAGGCCGCGGGAATCAAAACCGGCACAGAAGGCCAGCCCGGGCACTCCGGCCAGGTTGGCAGGCAAGGTGAAGACGTCTTCCAGGTACATGGCCAGCGGATCATCTGTATGCTCGCCCAGGCGGAAAGCCGTGCTGGGGGCCACCGGTGCGGCGATGACATCCACCTGCTCAAAAGCCCTTTCAAAATCCCGCTGGATGAGGGTGCGCACCTTTTGAGCCTGGCCGTAATAGGCGTCATAATACCCGGCAGAAAGGGCGTACGTGCCGAGCATGATGCGCCGCTTGACCTCCGGGCCAAAGCCCTGGCCGCGGGTGCGGCGGTAAATCTCGCACAGGCTGTCCGCTTGCACGCTCAGGCCGTAGCGGATACCATCGAAGCGCGCCAGGTTGGCGGAAGCCTCCGCCGGGGCGATCAGGTAATAAACGGGCAGGGCATATTCCGTGTGCGGCAGGCTGATCGGGATGACCTCTGCCCCCAGCGCTTGCAGCTGGCCGATCGCCGCCCGTACCGCTTGCTCCACCTCCGCCTGCATACCGCGGATGAAGTATTCCTGTGGCACGCCGATGCGTAACCTCTTCAGATCCGGTTCCGTGGGCAGGGAATAGGCCGGGACGGGTAGATCCAGCGTGGTGGCATCCAGCGGATCGTGACCGGCCATGTGCTGGAAGATCAGGGCGGCATCCGCCGCGCTGTGCGCCAGCACCCCGACCGTATCCAGCGAGGAGCCGTACGCCACCAGCCCGTAGCGCGAGACGCGTCCGTAGCTGGGCTTGATGCCGGTCAGGCCGCAAAAAGAGGCCGGTTGGCGTACGCTGCCACCCGTATCCGTACCCAGGGCGGCCGGAGCCAGGCGGGCGGCCACGGCGGAAGCACTGCCGCCGCTCGAACCGCCCGGAACCCGCTCCACATCCCACGGGTTGCGGGAAAAGCCATAGCCGGAGTTCTCGGTGGAGGAACCCATGGCATATTCATCCGTATTGGTCTTGCCCAGCACCACCACACCCGCCTGTAAGAGGCGGCGTACGGCGGTGGCCGTGTAAGGCGGGATGAATCCCTCCAGGATGCGTGAACCCGCCGTCAACTGCACGCCTTCCAGCGCCAGCACATCCTTGATGGCCAGCGGCAGCCCGAGCAGGGCTGGCAGGGTTTCACCGTTTTTGCGGGCCGCAGACCGTTGCTCATCGGCAGATTGCGCCTGTTGCAGCGCCAATTCCGGGGTGCGGGTGATGTAAGTGTGCAGGCCCCGTTCGAGCCTTTCTGTGCGCGCCAGGTGAGCGCGGGTCAACTCCAGGCTGGAAACCCGGGCGGAAGCGAGCATCTCCAGCATTTGCTGGACGGAGAGATCGGTCAGTTCGGCCATCAACCCTCCAGGTCCAGTACCGGTGGCACCTTGAATTGGTCATCCTCAGCGCGTGGGGCGTTCTTCAGTACCTGCTGGGTGGTCAACGGGGAGCGGGCTTCATCCTCCCGCAGGCTGCTGCGCGGTGGCAGCACGCTGGAAGTCGGGGGGATCTCAGCCGTATCCACGGTTTGCAGGCGGGCGGCATATTCCAGGATGGCAGAAAGCTGCTGGCGGTAGCGCTCTTTTTCTTCGGCGCTCAAGGACAGCCGGGCCAGTTCGGCGATGTGTTCAACTTCGGCAATTGTCAGGCTCATGGGGTTATTATACTTTCCGAGAAGGGGTTTAGGTGAAATTGTCCCGCTTTAATCGTGCACTATACACCTGGGGCGAGAGGATCATCATTTCAATTACCTTACATTTCCCCGAAGGGGATTGTATTTAGAACAACCTGTCATATAATTATTACATCATCTCACCCAGCGGGGTTCTTCACTTTCCATGTTACCTTCATTTCTTTTAGAAATCAAATGTTACCATTGCCCTGCCGATTTGGCGCGCTTGGGATTCACCTTATAAGACCCAATTTTCAAAGAATTTAGGAGACATCTTATGGCTCAATCCATCAATGACATCAAAATCCAACTGGCTGATCTAGAGCGCCGGCGCGCCACCCTCTATCATAGGATTAAATCCGTGGCAAGCCATTCCCGTAAACAAGAAGCTCTGCTCAATACGTTCCTGCATCCCTATTTCGATGATAATGCAACCCAATTGAGCCAAGCGCTATTAGATAAGCCCATTACGGGTTTGGCTGGTTGGGCGGACCCCCGCTGGCAAGGATGGGATGCCGTCACCGAAGCCAGTACTCTGGATACTTTTATCCGATCTGGGGGGATGGCGGATAATTATGGCTCCACCCAAAATGAAATTCCTGCACTAATTCCCTTTATTGGACAAAACAAGACCATTATCCTGGTTACTGATGGTAATAACAGCACCGTGGGTGCATCTTTGTTGCGCTCATTGGTCATCCGAACTTCTTTGATGCTACCCCACCAGACGCGTTACACTCTGCTCGACCCATCCGGGAATGGCATCGCCTTTCCGATGCGCCGTTATTTACCCCAAGTACGCGAAAACTCTGGTGATACCTGGCGCGACCTGACGGATGTGACCAAGGAAATCCAGCGTATCATCGAAACCTACCTCGATGCTGGCACAAAATCGTTTGACCAGGTACCTTATGAAATGCGGATTAACGAGCGTTTTCAGTTCGTTTTTGCGGCTGATTTTCCCAACCAGTATGATCGTCGTTCCATCGAAATCTTATTCAGCATCGCCAACACCGGGCCGGTGGCAGGTGTTTACACCTTCATTCATTACAACAAAAGCCATCCTCTGCCGAACGATATCAAGTTAGAGAACATTCGTAATGCAGCCATTATAGAAATTCCAACCCGGGAAACATGCGTAAAACCTTTCTTGCGCTTTATTCCGGATGCCGAACCACCGGCGGACTTACAATCTTCACTTTTTGAGAAACTCGCCGCTGCCAAGCCGCCAGAGCGGGCTATTGAATGGAACACGGCAGTTGGTATCCCCCCCTCTGAATGGTGGCGAGGAAATGCCTCGCGGGTCATTGAAACGCCCATCGGTCTGCGGGGTGGAGATAAGCAATTGAACATTTGGTTCGGGGTGAACAACCAGGGTCAACCCTGCGCCCACGGGATGCTGGGTGCCATGACGGGCGCGGGCAAATCCAATTTCTACCATGTGCTCATCAACGGATTGGCGGTGCGCTATTCTCCACAGGAACTCCGCTTGTATCTGATCGATGGTAAGGACGGGGTTGAATTTCAGCCATATCGCAAGCTGCCCCACGCTGAGGTGGTCTCCCTGCGTTCTTCGCCAGAACTCTCACGTAGTGTGTTGGCCGAATTGGTGACCGAGAAGGAACGCCGAAATAAAATCTTTGCCCAATGCGGGGTGAATGATTACCCCACCTATCGCGCCAAGGGCAGCCCGGCTGGA
The DNA here is from genome assembly GCA_937907495.1 of uncultured Anaerolineaceae bacterium. Classification (GTDB taxonomy): domain Bacteria; phylum Chloroflexota; class Anaerolineae; order Anaerolineales; family Anaerolineaceae; genus CALESS01. The sequence goes on along the minus strand of CALESS010000439.1, from coordinate 4,918 downwards.
ACATTGCCGCGCATCCTGCTGCTGGTGGATGAATATCAGGAGCTTTTTGAAGGTGACAAGGAGGGGGTAGCTTCCAACTACCTGATGCAGATTTCACAACAAGGACGTTCTGTGGGTATTCACATGCTGCTGGCTTCGCAAAAATATGAAGCGGTTGGCATGATCCACTCCCAGCATATCTTCGCCAATATCCACCTGCTGTTGGCGATGAAAATGAAAGCTGAAGACATCCAATCCCTGACCCAATTTGGGCGGCGGGGCAAACAATTGCTGCATACTTGCGACCTGCCGGGAAAAATTGTCCTCAATGACCAGGCAGGCGATGATAACGCCAATATGACCGGTAAGGTGGCTTATCTACCCCTGGATCAATTAAACGATCTCCTGGATGACCTCACCACCTGGTCTCAGAAACTTCCGCCCGATGGTCTACCCCAGCGCATCATCTTTAATGGTAAGACCCAACCCGCATTGCTGGACAACCCGGCCTTTCGCCATCTATACAACCGCAGTAACTGGCCCTCAATGGCGGAGATGGAACAATTTGCCCGGGCTGATATTGTCGAAGGCGGCCTGGGGCTGGTAGATTGGTTTTATGCTGAGCATCCATACGTGATGTGGATGGGACAGGAATTTAATGTCCGCGGCCAGGCGCGTTTGGTGGTGCGCCGCCGCATCGGTGAAAACGTAGTGGTGCTCGGGAGTAACAACCCTTCCCGTTATGGCATGTTGGCTGGCATGCTAGCGGGTCTGAGCATGAACGCAAGTCCGAAGGATTTGCGCTTCATAATCCTGGATCGCTCGATCAGCGGGGCGCAGTGGAATGGGGTATTGGAGGGTGTGTTTGAAAACGTATTGCTGCCAGGTGGCTTTCAGGCGGAATTCTCCCGTTCTGCAAGCCAATCTGAAGTTTTCTTAAACGACCTGGTAGGTGAATTGGACCGCCGCCGCAATCTACCGGAAGATGAAATTCACAACCAACCAGCAGTCTTCGCACTCTTTACAGATCTGGATAACATCGAAGCCCTTCGCCGCAAGATGGACACCTATGGTGGAATGGCTGATTCCAATCAGGGCGAGAAACTACGCCGTCTTTACATGGAAGGCCCGGCTCTTGGCATCCACGTCATTCTTTCTTTTTCTGGTATGCGTGCCCTCGCTTCAGTGATGGATGAGCGGCGCGGCCTGCACAGTTTCCGACATCGCGTCGCGTTCCAAATGTCAGAGGATGAATCCTTCTCCTTCACTGGCGGGCGACGGGCGGCCCAATTGCAGGATGACGGCCCTACTCCGGTCTGCGCTTTGTACGTAGACCTCGAATCCGATCGGAATGTACGTTTTAAACCCTATACTTGTGATCCCAGCCTGACCAACCCTGGCGATGCCATCACGGAACAATTACCAAAGGTTGGGCAAGCCCTGAAAGTCCGGAGATGAAGCATGGCAGAAAACATGAATGTGCAATACGAATTGGGAATGCGGTTTGTCAAAATGTTGATGGATTTCAATATGTCCCTGCGCGCCTCAATGCTGGAACTCGGCAAGGCCCACGAGGCAGTTTCTCCACTCTGGCAGGATGACATGCGCAAGCATTATGATCAGATATGGGAGCCGTTCCACCAGACAATGAAGCATTACGATAAAGTAGAAGGCCCAGGCTACGTGGAATTCCTCCACATCAAGATGCATGCAACCCGGAGGTATTTACAAGGTGGCTGATACGCGCTTACTCCTTGCCGGTCTCAAAGAATACCGGCACCAATTAATCCAACACCTGTCCAGATTACGAACGGAATATTCCAGCCTGGATAATGGCTGGCGAGCATTTAGTGCCGCATACGATGGCGATGCTGCCGACCAATTCCGCGAAGGTTGGCTCCGCACTGCGCGCCGATTTGAAGAATATATTGATAACTCCCTGCGGATCATGCAGATACTGGATGAGCGCATCCAGGCCCTGGAAGATGCAAATCGCCGGGATGGTGGATTGCCAGTGTGAGCAGCGCTGATCCGCGGGTAATTATGCTGGCTTTACAAGATCTGATTGCAGAACTGCAACGATGGTCAGTGACTGCCAGCGAGGTGATCTCTCAGGTTGGCTATCGCCAGCGTCAACTCATCGAAACCGTGGAGATCGCCCTCCACCGGGCTGGAGTGGTTTTGGACCGCGCCCAGCAGGACGAGGAACGGGTAGAGGATATCGAGCAGCGAACCAATGACCTGGTGACTCAATGCACACAGGGTGTTTCCAAGGCAGAAGCTGGTAAAAGCGCGAGCTTCCAGGTACTTCAAAGCGCTCAGGCAACTCTCCAGCATTGGCAGGAGGAATTAGCCAAAGCCAAAGCCTGGCTTGCGCGAGCAAAGGCGAGGCTGGAAGCCGCCAGAGTAGCCCTACGCCAGGCACAAGCTGATCTGCGCAATGCTGAATGGGAACTTAATCGGGCGATCAATCAGTTGCGAGCCGCCCAAAATGATAAAGAGAGACGCAGCACCTGGGGAGAGCAAGCCGCAGTGAACGCCGCCCGAGCCCGGGTAGCCCAAGCCCAGACCAACGTCACGATTGCTCAGGCTGAAGTAATTGCCGCAGAGGAAGAGGTTGCTCGCGCAGAAGCTCGGGTGGCACTTTGCGAGCAGGCTGTTCAAATGTCAGAAAACGCAGTCGAAATCGGCAAAAAAGGTTTTCAAGAAGCAGAAACCGCCCTCAACTATGCTGAACGCAGCCGGGAAGCCGCCCAAGCCACCCAACGAACAGCTCAGCGAGCCCGCCAGGAAGTGGATCAAGAGTATCAAGCTGCAACTCAAATGATGAGCCGGACCCGTCAAGCCCAAGAATTTTCGGATGAAGGCCGGGTTCACCTTTCACATGGTGAGAATCAGGAATCAAAAGCCCAGATGGATGTATCGCTGGGCCGCCGGGAAGTAGAAGAGAAGATTGATATCCTGCGGGAAATCAACCGACCGACGCTTCAGTTTTCCGGATTCTCCGGCGGTGGGTTTTCCAGTTCAGGCGGATCCGGGAGTGCCAGTAATTCGCGGGGGAAGCCGGCAGGTTTTGGAGGAGCTTCTGGTAGCCGGGATGCCGTGAGATTTGTGGATAAGAACGGTCGCAGCATCACCCTGGTGCAACACCCCAATGGGGGCGAAAGCATAATGTTGAGGGCTTATGATACCAGCAGAAGCGCCGCACCCGAGACGCCTGGTCTTGGTGTCGGGCGGGCAAATTTACAGTGGGAAAAAGAAAGTGGAAAACTAAAATTGCAAGATATTGAAGTGAATGACCGCTATCGCGGCAATGGAATCGCCTCCCGCCTGCTCAGCCAGGTAGAGCAGGCCGGTCGTCAAAGTGGTGCGAGTGAGATTTATGGCGTAATCGAAGGCGATAGCGCCCGGTCTTTCTGGCAAGCCCAGTCGCAGCGTGGCTGGCAGATCGTTGAGGATGGTTCGTACTATGGCCGGGCGGTTTTCCATCCATGAGGAAAGGACAGTAGATGAACGATGATCTCTGGATGATGGCCCAGCAAACCCGTTCTTTGCAGGTTTTGCGGGCAGATGTGGGTCTGGTCTGGACGGATAGTGCCAGCCAAGACCTGAATGGGCGCTATTTTGACCATCATCACACTGTCAGTGAAGCCATGCAGGATGCCCTGGCCCAGCGCCAACATTCTGAAGAATTGGCTGAAAATGAATTAGCATATGCCGCCGAGAGCGGCAAGGAAGCCGAAGCTAGAGCTATGCGGGTGCAACAACTGGTGCATGCCGTGGACCAAGATATTGAGTTGGCAATTGATGAATACGGACAATATGTAACCTATGAAGGACGGGCGGATGCGACAAGCCGCGAGGCCGAAAACCTGATTAGGCTGGTCAACCAATTGCAATAACTACTCAGCCCTCCCTTACCAGCAGCTTATTTGGTTAGAAAGAGAGATTTTTATGAGCAACACGAATATTTTTGCCCACCCCCAACAGGAAGACATTCTGGAAGCTCGCTCCAGATTGGTGGCTGTCTTGAATAACTCTCGCCAGATGGATGAGGTTATCCAAAAAACCGCAGCCAATTATCCAAATTCTCTGGCTGCAGAAGCCTATCAGAACCTTTCCGCTCAGAATACACCCTTGACCGAGATTGACATGGTGCGGCAATTCATGGAAACCTATGTTAATGAGGCCGATAAACTAAACGCCGAAGAAAAAGAGCTGAAAGAGGCCCTGGATAGAGCCATTAAGCAACGCAATTTGTTGATCGGCCTGGGGATTGCGGCTGTCGTGATCATTATAATTATCATTCTGGCATCCCTCTAACGATATGGCTGCTTTGTTAATTTTCCCGTCTTGACATTTCCCCGGCCCGGGTTACAATAGGGCAATACATCCAATGGCTTGGATGGAGGAAAGTAAGCTGCACCAAAGCCGACAGGGAGGCCGGGGCATAGACTGAGACCCCCGCCCGGTGGCAGGCAGCTGAAGTTCCCTCCGGAGCCGCCCGGGTGAAGGCAGGTGCTGGTAGTTCGGGCCGCAGGCGCAGCGTTAACGGCGCAGCCAATCGCATTTGCTGTTGGCGCAGAGTGGGCCGCCCCCAACTGGCGGCCAATCAGGGTGGTACCGCGGTGACCCCGTCCCTTGTTTGGGATGGGCGTTTTTGTTTAATACCCGCCAACACCGGCGAGCTAACGAAGAGGATGGAGGTATCCTTATGGTAGATGTGAATATTCTCGATCAACTGGCTCAGGCAGAACAAAATGGCCTGGAAGAACTGGCGCAGGTGACGGATGAAACCAGCCTGCAAGCCTGGAAGAGTGCCCACCTGGCGAAAACTGCCCCGGTGATGCTCGCTTTCACCAGGCTGGGTGGCCTGCCCAAAGAAGAGCGCGCCGCCGTCGGGCAGCCACGAGCGCAGCGAGGGAATGCGCGTCTCGGC
>CALESS010000438.1 GCA_937907495.1 uncultured Anaerolineaceae bacterium | reverse complement strand
TATTCGAGCCCCTCCGCTCTCACTTTCTCTTTAACACCCGGTCATTTTGGTTGCGATACATTCTCCTTCCCAAACCGGAGCGGCCGGACCATTACTGGGTGCTGCTGTTCTCAATCACCTTGATTTCCGTCATAACCTCCCCCACCCCGGTGAAGCGCACCCGCAGCCAAAACCTATCGCCAACTTCCAGCGTCTGTTTCAGGTTACGCATCACCAGGTGGGTTTCTCCGGGTAAGAGGTTGATTTCCAGCGTCAGGTAAGGCAAGTCCACATCTTCCAACACCTTCCCGGCAACATCCACAATCTCCACCTTTTCCGCCATTTCACTGCGCGCCCCAATGAGGCGGGTGTCATAACTGGCGGGGTTATCCAAAATCAGGTACAGGTTGGCATCCTCGCCCTGGGCCGCCGGCTCCACCCAGCCCAGCCTCACACTGGCGGAGAGACTATGTTGGTGGCTAAAGAAATCGGCATCCCAGAAGCTCTTCATGTACTCATAAACGGCCATCTGCTCATCATCAGTCAGGATATCTTGATATCCCGGCATCGCCGATTGCTTGCCATAGTTCAAGCCGTAATTCAAAATTGTTAACAGAGAAGCATCTGAGCGATGGGTGACATTGCCAGTGTTATCCAGCGGCGGCGGTGGTTTGGAGCCATCCTTCAACCGCTCTCTCCAACCGGGCTGTCCCTGCAAATTTTCCCCGTGGCATTCCAGGCATTCGCGCTGATAAACCTGCTTGCCGTGGGCAATCCGTTCCGGGTTGAGAACCGGCAGCGGTGCGATGCAGAACTCTTCTGTCAGCCGGAAATTTAGAGCAGATTGGGTTGCCTGCGCGTTGGCTTCCCCCCTGCCAATAATCAGCCGCGGCAGGAAAAGCACTCCCCCACCGACCACTATAAAAAGGGCAACCAAAACCCACCGGAATTTCTTCATATCCTCTCACTTCCTTTCGGTTGAGAAAATTATAACCTCCCGCCTCTTTCCAGTTCGGGTGATTTCGTCCTCACCCGCGGGGTGACTTGCGGCTTAAGAAATCTGTAAACCGCTCCACCTCTTCCCTTGCTTGACACGCTATACGCACTATGCTACATTAGATACGGTTAGATACCCCGTACAACCTGTGTTTATGATTTATTCAGAAGGAGTGCCGCCTTGACCAAGTCACGCAATCAGCTCATGGTGGATCGCCTGCGAGACCTGCAAGCCTCATCCCCCGACATTGAAGCCTCAGCCATCGTCAGTGTGGATGGCTTGACCATTGCCTCCGCCTTGCCTCAGGGCGTGGAGGAGGATCGGGTGTCTGCGATGTCGGCTGCCATGCTTTCCCTGGGGGAACGTATCGCCAATGAATTAGGGCGCGGCTCCCTCGAGCAAGTGTATATCAAAGGTGAATCCGGTTACGTCGTCCTGATGTCTGTCGGTGAAGAAGCCGTGCTCACCGCCCTCGCCCGAGAACAGGCTAAACTCGGCCTGATCTTCCTGGATATGCGGCGGGCAACTGAAGACCTCAAAAAATTAATCTAACCCGGCGGGAGTCCCATGGAACCCATTCCAAAAAGCGGTTTATATTACCCGAACAAAATTGCCCGCATCGCCATCTTGTCGTTTGAAGAGGTGATGGGGAAAAATGGCTTAAATGCCATTCTCAACCTGGCTGGCCTTTCCAATATGATTGACAACTACCCGCCAGATAACCTGGAACGAGGTTTTGACTTTGCCGATTTCTCCGCCATCCAGGGCGCATTGGAAGAGATGTACGGCCCACGAGGCGGCCGCGGTCTGGCCTTGCGTGCCGGACGGGCCACCTTCAAAGATGCCTTGCGCAACTTCGGCCTGATGGCTGGCGTGGGTGACCTGGCTTTCAAAGTGCTGCCGCTGCATGCCAAAATCCGCCTGGGATTGCCCGCCATGGGAAAGATCTTCACCACCACCAGCGACCAGCTTAGCACCGTGGAAGAAAAAGACGATCACTTCCTCTATACCATTCACCGCTGCCCGGTTTGCTGGGGCCGCCACACCGATAAACCGGCCTGCTTTATTGCTACCGGTCTGCTGCAAGAAAGCCTCAAGTGGGTCTCCGGCGGGTATGAATTCCGCGTCGTCCAGGTGACCGCCAAATCCAGCGGCGATCCGACCTGTGATTTTATCTGCTACAAAGAACCGGTGACAAACTGAGCTGTGGACACATCCAAAACCTCCATCCTGATCGTGGAAGACGACCTGGATATCGCGGATATGCTGACCCAATATTTTCAAGCCCAGGGTTACCATGTTCGTTCTTCCAATTGGGGGGAAGATGGCATCCGCTCATGCCTGGCAAACCCGCCAGATCTGGTGGTGCTGGATATCCGCCTGCCGGATATTGATGGCTTTGAAGTAGCCCGCCGCCTGCGCACCAATCATCGCACCAAAGACATCCCCATCATCTTCCTGACGGAAAAACGCGAACGCATGGACCGCCTCAAAGGGCTGGAACTGCATGCCGAAGACTACATCACCAAACCCTTCGATATCCAGGAACTGCGCATCCGCATTCGCAATGTTTTGGAACGCTCCCAGCGCACTTCGCTGATTAACCCGGTAACGGAACTGCCGGAAGGCAGCTGGGTGGATGATCAACTGGCCACCGCTCTTCAATCCACCGAAGCCGGTCTGCTCTTCATTAAGATACAGAATGTG
>CALESS010000437.1 GCA_937907495.1 uncultured Anaerolineaceae bacterium | reverse complement strand
TGGCTGGCAGACATTGCCGAAATACAGATATACAGGCTAAAAATCACTGCCAACACACATAGTTAGTCCTCAGTGAAAAAGATTGCCACCTGCCATCCATTATAGCCCCATCTTTAAAACATTCGCTCCTGCAATCCATCACTATTCATGGGATCCGAATCCAGCATGGACAGGAAAATATCGCGCGACATGTCCGTCCGTTCCGCCAGGTGCTTCAGGTGGCGGAACTTTACCACATGCCAGCCTGCCAACCGCTCTAGCAAGCGGAAGTCCCTCTGGAGTTTGTGCAGCACCAGGCCCACCCGGCTGCCCGGGATCACCAGCACCTTTTGCAACCCCTCATCCACCGCTTCACCCAGAACAAAGCGCGCAATCATACTGGAAGCCAGGCCGAAAAATCGGAATTGGACGCGTCCATCCCCCTCGCTCCATTCCCAGGGGTTCTCCGCGCTGCACTGGTATCCCAGCTTTCCCGCCAGCAGGGCCAGTTGCTCCCCCACCTGCACCAGGTCCTGTCTCCGGCTGGCAGGCAGCTCCCCCGGCTTTAATCCCCAGCCGCCAGCGGAATTTTTCTCCGCGTAGGAGGCTAAACACGTCTCCACCCAGTTCCGATCCACCGTCAACCAGCCCGGGAATTGCTTGCAGATTTTTTCATCCAGTTCTCGTAAACTGATCCCCGGTTGGTTGATCAGCAGGCGCACAATTTCTTGTTCCACCCGGTCCGCCAGGGGTAGATCGCCCGTCGTCAACTCCCCTGCCAGCCACCACCAGCCGCTTTCACTCGTTTGTGCCTGGCTGCCTGAGCGCATTAATGCCGTAGATTTTCCCAGCACCCGGCTGACCAGGTTTTGGGTTCGGGTCAGGGTATCCCAGGCGATATCGCTCGTATTGAAGGGTAACCCGCCGTGGCGTGCCAGGGCGTTGAGCGCGGCCAGGTGCAATTGAATATAGGCGGAAGGCTCATTACGCAGCCGCAGCACCTCCCTGACATGCTCCAGGCTGGCTTCTTCCAGCGAAGTTTTCGAATCCGGCGCTTTTGGCTCGCTTCCACTGTCCACCACCCATTGGGCAATCTCTACATCCGCCCGCACCGCCTGCCCGCTCACCCGGTAGCCAGCCGAGCGCACCGCTGCCATCACCGCCGAAGCAAACCCTGGCACAATTTCAGGGCAGATCAAGAAGATGGGCATGGCTGCGGGTAGCTGCTTATTCAGTACGTTGAGCGTGTGATGCAGCGCCCCGGCATGCCACTGCCAGTCGTAACGCCTGCGTTCCAACGCCCCCCGCAGCGGAAAGACAGCTTCGCGCCCCCAAAGCCACCCCGCCCAAACCGCTGAAAATGTCCAAAATGCCTGGCTGGGCCGCGGAACGACTGCAACGGCCCCGGCTGGCTGAATAACCTTCGGCAAGGGCAGCCAGGAGCGTACCCTCCCTGAATAAATGCAGATCCCGCCACCTTCCGGGGGAAGCTCCGGCCAGTGCGTAACCGGGATTGCCTGATCCAATTGCGGCCAATCTTTCGCCGCCTGCTCAAAGGCCAGCCACAGGTTGTTTTCCCGGAACTGCGCCGGCACACTCAACTGGCGCGGGCGCGCTCTGCCCTCCGGCCAGCTCCACAACATGTTGCCCGCATCCAGCATCGAGACCGCCAGCGCCCACAGGATTTTGCGGCGGCTCTCGGGTAAATTGAGACCTTCAATCCGGTTCAGGATGGTGGAAATCACATACAGGGCGCGCGGCTGCACCATCTCCATTGCTTCCACGGCCCCGGCACGCAAGGGGCTGCCTGGCTCGCTGATGCGCTCAATCGCCCGCGCCCGGTGCAGTTCCATCCGGCCCGGCGGGGTCAATCGGCTTTCATCGGCGCTGGAAGCCGGCTTTTCTCCTTCATCACCGCATGCCGGGCAATGATAAACCCGGCCATACGGTTTTTGCTCCCCCCGCCGCCAGAGGTATGCATCCGCCTGGATCGTCTGACCACAGGCCTCACATTCGGTTTGATAGAGGGCTTGAACATGCACTTCCAGCCGCTCATCCAACCGCCGGGAATTCGCCAGTTCGGCCAGCGCGGCCTGGATTTCCCGCTCCGGCGGGGCAGCAGCCAGCACCTCCAACAGCAGGGTGATGATCGGGTTATTGCTTGCCACCAGGACGCGATAACCCGCCCGGGCTGCTTCCAGTGCCAGCCAGGGGGTTGAACCCAGCGGATCCAGTACCCAGGAGCCCGGCGGCAAGTATTCGTTCAGCCAGGCACGGACAACCCCTTCCGCCAGGGGCGGCAGAAAGCGTTCCAGCGGGCGCCGGCCGGGCAGGTTTTCACCGGGCAGGAATGGGCGGGCGGTTATCTGCGTCATCAAAGATAGTATAGCAAGTTTGCGTCTGCAAGCGTAGCCCCAATTTCCAAGCTTGTAGTCTACCACCAGATTGATCCCACCCTGCAAAATTGTAAAGGTACTGTAAAATGCCCGGCCTGCTGGCTGTTGTATAATCTGCTCAAACTCTTGCACCTCCGCCAGGACCTATGGACACAACTTTAATGGCAAAACCCCGTCTCAATCTCTCCCTCCCCCAGGCCGGATACCTCCTGCTGCTGGTTATTTCCACACTGATCTTGTTGCTCTCCCCCGGCTCGGGAAATCAAGCTGTCATACAACCGCCGGTCCTGACAGCCATCGCCCGCTTGATCGGCCTGGTCTACCTGGTTTGTGGGGCCTGGATTTTCGTTCTGCGCCGTGGACAGGCCATCGGCCAAACCTTCATCCTATTCACCGCATCCACAGCCCTGTGCATGGCGGGTCTCTCTTCCGCCGCCGAACCCACCCGCCCGGCCTTCATCTGGGCTTTGGGTCTGAGCTTCGCCTCTGCCAGCCTGGTGGACCTTGCCCTGACACTATTCACCCCTACCTGGTCTTCGCTTCGTACGCGCATCCGCATCGGCATTTATTCCGTGGCGCTCCTCCTCTCCCTGGTGATTGTTCTCTCCGACCTTCTCCCGGCTGCCCAGGGTTTTTCCAGCGCCACCCGCCTGGCTGGCTCCATCTTTTCTGCGGCAGCCATGCTCACCTTTCTCATCCTTACGGGCATCCGGGATTTTGCCCGCGCTCCTTATGCGTGGGATGATTCTTATCGCCTTTTATCCCTGGCTGCCATCCTTTCCTTCGTGCCTCCCATGCTCGGCTGGATTGGCTCACCCTTCTGGAGCAGCCAGGGTTCTTTTTCCCCCTGGTGGCTGATCTCACTCCTGATTTTCGCCCCCGCCGCGGCCTTCGCCATCCAGAGCCGCACTCGTATTCGCAGCGATTTTCTCACCAGCCGCCTGGCGCTCTATGGCCTGCTCTTTCTTATCATTGTCGGCGGTTATGCCCTGCTGGTGACCGGGTTGAGCCTGCTCTTCCCGCTCTCCTCCGGGCCGGCGGCCTTATGGATTCAAGGAGCCGCGGTTTTCTCCCTGGCATTGGCCATCCTGCCGGTGCGCAACCTGCTCCAATCCTCGCTGCAGAAGACCTTTTCTCGCTCCCGCCAGGTTTTGGATGAACAATTGGAACTCTTCATCACCAGCCAGAGCGGCCAGGTGGACCTCTCCACCATGGTTAAAATGCTGCGCCAGTCGGTTGAAACTGCCCTTGCACCCTCCGGCTTCCATATCTTCCTCTATGACCCGCTTAGTGAACAGTACACTGCTGCCCCCGCCGGAGATGGCCGCCCCTCCAGCGATTTCCACTTTGGTATTTCCAGCCATTTTCTGGCCCGTCTCAGTGAAAATCCCAATCCGGTCTCCCTGGAGGAGTTGTTCAAAGCCCAAACCCTGCCCGCCGCCGAAACCGCCCGCCTCAAACTATTGGGGGCGGTTGTGCTGGTGCCGGTTGCCGGGCCGGATCGCCTGGCCGGTTGGTTGGCGATCGCCCCTCACCGCTCTGGCGAGCCGTACACCACCACCGAACGCACCTTCCTGCAATCCCTGGCCCGCCACACCAGCCAGGCCATCGAGCGGGCACAGGTTGTCGAAGGCATGGAAAACCGCGTCCGCGAGATGAATGTCCTCGGGCGGGTGGCGCAGGGCGTCAACATCACCCTGCAAATGGATGATATCTTCGAGCTTATTTATGCCCAGACGACCCAGATCATTCAGGCAGAGGATTTCTTCATTTTGCTCCTGCATCCTGAAACCGGTGAATTATTGGACACCTTCCACGTGGAAAATGATGACCGCCTTTCAGAAAAAGAACAGAAAAATATCGCCAAAGACCAGTTCCTGGAAGAAGATGTGGCCCGCACAGGCCGCAGCCTGCAAGTGGATGATTATGCCGAAGAAGCCCATCGCCGTGGCCTGACGGGCGTCCGCCCGGGGGTGAAAGCCTGGATGGCCGTTCCGCTCAATGCCGGGGCGGGTTCCATCGGTGTCATCAGCCTCGGCCGGCGGGATCCCACCACCACCTACAGCCGTGAGCAGCTCAACTTGCTCCAGCGTATCGCCGATCAGGCCGCCGGGGCGATTGTCAAAGCCCGCCTGCTGGCGGAATCGGAACGCCGCACCCATCAACTCACCACCCTCAACGAAGTCACCCGGCAATTGACCTCCACCCTGGATCTGGAACCCCTGCTCTCCATCATCCTGGATAGCGCCAGCGAATTGTTGAACTGCGAAGCCGGCAGCCTGCTGCTGGTAGATCCCCAAACCGATGAGCTGGTTTTTCGAGTCGTCACTGGCCCGGCCAAGAAAACCCTCACCGGCAAGCGGATGCCTCCCGGAGCGGGCGTGGTTGGCAAGGCGGTCCAAACCCGCTTACCGATCATCGTCAGCGATGTGCAGTCCTCCCCGGATTGGTTCAAATATGTGGATGAACAAACCGGTTTCATCACCCGCGCCCTGCTCGTCATCCCCCTGGAAGTAAAAGGGAACATCATCGGTGTCATTGAGGTTATCAACAAGCGCGGCAGCAGTTCCTTTACCCGCGAAGACCAAAACCTGCTCTCCGCTTTTGCTTCCCAGGCCGGCATCGCCATCGAAAATGCCCGTTTGTACACCAACACCGATCAGGCCCTGGCCGCCCGCGTGGAGGAACTTTCCGTCATGCAGCGCATTGACCGGGAGTTGAACGCCAGCCTGGAAATCAACCGGGCCTTCGCCCTGACCCTGGAATGGGCCTTGCGCCAGTCACATTCACCTGCCGGGCTCATCGGTCAACTGCAAGACGGTGTGTTGCACATCCTCTCTGCCAACGGCTATGCGAATGAGTTAGACTCCCTCCAGGGCCTGCTTACCCTCGATCATTTCTTCCTCCAACAAGTGGTGGACACCGCCTCCCCGCTGCGCATCAATCTTGAAGGTGCCCTGCTGCCTGTCACCCGCACCCTGGCCCTGATCCCCATTCGCCGCGAAGACGCCGTCTTTGGCATCATCCTACTGGAAAGCCCGGCTCCGGATGCCCTGGACGTCAATACGATGGCCTTCCTCACCCGCCTGAGCGATCATGCCTCCATTGCCATCTCCAATGCCCAACTCTATGCCGAAGTTCAGGCGGCCAACGTGGCCAAGAGTGAATTTGTTTCCTTCGTCTCGCATGAGCTGAAAAATCCGATGACCTCCATCAAAGGCTACACCGAATTATTGGCCGCCGGAGCCGTCGGTACGGTAAATGAGGCACAAGCCAATTTCCTTACCACCATCCGTTCCAATGTCGAGCGTATGTCCACCCTGGTTTCGGACCTCAACGATGTATCACGCATCGAAGCCAATCGCATGCGCTTCGACTTCAAAGCCCAGGTCGTCAATGAGGTGGTGGAGGAAACGATCCGCTCCTTGCGCAAACAAATTGATGAAAAAGGTCAGCAGCTTGTGCTCCACCTGCCCGCCGACCTGCCGAACGTCTGGGCAGATCGCACCCGGCTGGGACAGGTGATGGTTAACCTGGTATCCAATGCCCACAAATACACAACCCAGGGAGGAACCATCACCGTGGCTGCCGAAATTCGTGATAATGAATGGGACCCGGCTGGCGCCCGGCGCGTGGTTCACCTCTCTGTGCAGGATACCGGCATCGGCATCTCTCCGGAGGATCAGAAAAAGATCTTCCAGAAGTTCTTCCGCTCCGAAGACCCCAAAACCCGCGAGGCGCCTGGTACCGGGCTGGGCTTGAACATCACCCGCAGCCTGGTGGAGATGCAGGGCGGTAAAATCTGGTTCGAGTCCGAGTTCCGCGTCGGCACCACCTTCCATATCACCATCCCAATCGCTGAATAATCCACCCTTGCCCCAAGGCATGCGGGCAGGGGGTGGGGGCACGCGTGAGATACGAAATATCCACTTTGGGGTTATATTATTGGATTATGGCTTATTTTGTGGCATAATGATTTCATCCTGCCAGCATCCTTCGATTTTTCATTAACCGAAAAGGAATTTATTCATGTCAAAAACCGTACTCATCACGGATACAGACTCCAACTTGCCTGCCCACCTGGTGCAAAAATATAACATCCGCCTGGTGCCCATCACCATCCACTTTGGCGAGGAATCCTTTACTGACAACATTGAAATCCAGAATTCGGCGCTCTTTGAAAGAATTGACCAAACCGGTAAACTGCCCTCCACTGCCGCCCCCTCCCCGGCAGCCTTTGCCAGTGCCTTTCAATCGGCTTTTGAGGAAGGTGCGGAATCTGTGATCTGCGTGTGTGTGGGTAGTAAGATCAGCCGCACTTACGAATCCGCCTGTGTGGCCGTGGAAGATTTTCCGGGTCGAAAAATCACCGTAATTGATTCGGAATACGTCAGCCTGGGGCAAGGGATGATGGTACTGGCTGCCGCTGAAACCCTGGCACAGGGCGGGACGCATGAAGAGGCAGTGGACATCATTCACAACCACATGGGCCGCTTTCACCTGTTTGGCGCGCTGACAACTCTCAAATACCTGGCCCTGGGCGGCCGGGTGAGCAACCTGGCAGCTGGCATGGCAGATTTATTCAACATCCGGCCCATCCTGACCATGGTCAATGGTAAGCTCGACCTGCTGGAAAAGGTGCGCACCCATAAAGCCGCCATGGATCGGATGGTGGAATTAATTACCCAATCCGTGGGGGAAAAACCCATCGAACAATGCGCCATCATTCATGTTCTCAACCTGGAAGATGCCCAAAAGCTGGAAAAGCTATTACGCAGCAAATTGGATATCCCAGGTGAGGTGCTGATCACCGATTTCGGTCCCGGTTTATCCGTCCACACTGGCAAGGGCTTTGTGGGAGTGGTGATTCTGACCAAAGAATAGCTGCGCCACGCTCACATCACTCCTGCACCACCAGGTCTGAATCAACCAGCCCCCGGAACCTCGGGGGCTGATCTTATTCCTAACCCGCTTCAAAAGAATACCTCAGGCGGTTACCTGCGGAATGCGGTGTGGAATGGAAGCGATGACATCCTCCGGGAATCGTTGGTCCTCCATGCCGCCGCTCAAATAAGCATTGTAGGCTGCCAGGTCGTAGTTGCCATGCCCGGAAAGGTTGAACAGGATCACCCGTTTCTCCCCCAGCCGCTTGGCTTCCAGCGCTTCGTCAATGGCTGCGCGAATGGCATGCGCGGATTCGGGCGCTGGCAGAATTCCCTCCGCCTGGGTGAACTGGATGGCTGCCTCAAAGACGGGTACTTGCTGCACCGCCACGGCTTCAATCAACCCGGCATCATACAGGGCACTCAAGGTGGGTGCCATGCCATGATAGCGCAGCCCGCCCGCGTGGATGGGCGATGGGACGAAGTCGTGGCCCAGGGTATGCATTTTCACCACCGGGGCCATTTTCGCCGTATCCCCATAATCAAAGGCGTACAGACCGCGTGTCAAAGAGGGGGTGGCGGTGGGTTCCACCGCCAGCAGACGGGTGCGCTGCCCATTCCGCAGGTTCTCCCGCAGGAAGGGGAAGGCAATCCCGGAGAAGTTAGAGCCGCCCCCCACACAGCCTATCACCGCGTCCGGGTATTCATCCGCCATATCCATTTGCTTCAAAGCTTCCTCGCCGATTACACTCTGGTGGATCAGGACATGGTTCAGCACCGAACCCAGGCCGTACTTCTTGGTGCCGCCTGAGGCGGCAGCCACTTCCACAGCCTCGGAAATGGCAATCCCCAGCGATCCGCTGCTATGGGGGTCCTGCGCCAGGATCATCCGTCCGGATTGCGTCAGATGGGTCGGGCTGGCAAATACCTGGGCGCCATACGTTTCCATCAGAATCCGGCGGTAGGGTTTCTGGTCATACGAGACCTTCACCATGTAGACTTCCAGGGTCATCTCAAAGAACTTGCAAGCCATGGAGAGCGCCGTGCCCCATTGCCCGGCACCGGTTTCGGTGGTCATCGCTTTTGTGCCGCCGATCTTGTTGTAGAAGGCCTGGGCTACCGCCGTGTTGGATTTATGGCTTCCGGAGGGTGAAGTGCCTTCGTACTTATAATAGATATGGGCCGGGGTTCCCAGTACTTTTTCCAAGCGCCGGGCGCGGATCAGGGGGGTGGGCCGCCAGAGTTTGTAAATTTCCCGCACTTCCTGCGGGATTTCGATGAAACGCTCGGTGCTCA
>CALESS010000436.1 GCA_937907495.1 uncultured Anaerolineaceae bacterium | reverse complement strand
TACCATCCCACGGTCGGGGCCATCAACTATCTATTGGGTTTCCTGGGGGTGGAAAATATTCCCTGGCTGATCAGCGAGAAAACCGCCCTGATTGCGATCGCCATCTGTGCCATCTGGCTGCAAATCGGCCTGAATACGGTGATTTTACTGGCGGCCATGCAGGGCATTCCGGAAGAAATCTACGAAAGCGCAGTGATTGACGGCGCCAACGCCTGGAACAAATTCAAATCCATCACCGTTCCGCTGCTTTCCCCCACCTTCTTCTTCCTGCTGGTGGTGGATACCCTGGCTGCCTTCCAGACCTTCACCCAGGTCAATATTTTGACCAAAGGCGGGCCGCTCGATTCTACCAACGTGCTGGTTTACTCCATCTACCGGGAGTTCTACTTTAATGGCAAATATGGCCTGGCGGCGGCTCAATCCATTATGCTGTTTTTCATCATGCTCGCCCTGACCATCATTCAATTCACCGTCATTGAAAAGAGGGTAAATTACGAATGACACCTTCCTTCCGGTTTCAACGCACCCTGAAAAATATCTTCTTTTACCTGGTGTTGATTGTGGCGGCCATCATTGTGCTGTTTCCCATCTGGTCGGCCATTAACATCAGCTTCCTGAACGATACGGAAGTGGCTTCGTACCCCCCCAAGATGGCACCCTCCACCTTCAACCTGGAGAACTTCAAGCGGGCAATGGAGCAGGCCCCGCTGGGTCGTTACATGCTCAATAGCATCATCCAATCCAGCCTGGTGATGATTGGACAACTGGTGACCGCAAGCCTGGCGGCTTATGCTTTCGCCTTCATCAACTTCAAGTACAAGAACATCCTCTTCCTCGTCTTTCTCTCCACCCTGATGATCCCGTGGGAAGCCACCATCATCCCCAACTACTTGCTGATTCGCAAATTGGGCTGGACGGACACCTTTCAAGGGTTGGCCATCCCCTTCATGGCGACCGGCTTCGGCACCTTCCTGCTGCGCCAGTTCTTCCTCAAGATTCCACCGGAACTGCACGATGCAGCCGTGATGGACGGCTGCAGTCACTTGCGCTTTTTAACCCAAATCGTACTGCCCCTGGGCCGGCCAGCCCTGGGTACCCTGGCTGTTTACAGTTTCTTGCAGACCTACAACCAGTACCTCTGGCCGTTGCTCATCACCAACAATGAGAAGATGCGCACGGTGCAAATTGGCATCGCCCTCTTGCAAGATGAAGAGCGTTTTATGTTCAATAATGTGATGGCCGGGGTGGTGCTGATCCTGATTCCGACGTTCTTATTGTTCATCATTAGCAACAAGCAGCTCATCCGCGGCCTGACGGCCGGAGCTGTCAAGGGATAATTCGTTTGATTATCCAAATCCAATTTTTGTAGTACCTATCTCAGGAGGAGAGAAATGAAGCGACCTTTGTATTACATCCTGGCAATCGTGTTGATTGCCACCATGGTGCTGACGGCCTGCACGACGCCAGTCACCACCGAACCGACCACCCCGCCGGTCACCCAGCCCACCGTGCCCCCGGCGCAGCCGACCGAGCCGCTGCCCACCCAACCACCGCCCCCTGCTGAACCGGGTATCACCAAGGTGAATTTCTGGCACAGCATGGCTGGGGATATTGGCGGCAAAGCCATTCCGCAGATGGTGAACGAATTCAACGCCTCGCAAGACAAATGCTACATTGTCTACACCTACCAGGGTTCCTACGACGATTCGTTGAATAAGCTCAAAGCTGGCCTGCAAAGCAATGATATCCCCACGATCATCCAGCTCTATGACATCGGCACCCGCCTGATGGTTGACCTGGATGTTGCCCAGCCCGTGCAGGATTACATTGACGCCGAAGGCTATGATGTCTCTGACCTGGAGACCAACGTCCTGGCCTATTACACGGTGAATGGCAAGCAGTATTCGATGCCCTTCAACTCATCCACCCCCATCCTGTACTACAACAAGGATATGTTCGCTGCCGCTGGTTTGGATCCCGAGAAACCCCCGAGCACCTTCGCAGAATTTACTGAGGCCGCCCGGGCCCTCACCCACACCAATGCCGATGGCAGCACCACCTATGGCGGCGCCTTCGCCATTTACGGCTGGTTCTTCGAGCAGTTCCTGGCTGTCTCGGGTGGGCAATACGTCAACAACGGCAATGGCCGCGATTCGTTTGCTACCGAAGCCACCTTCAATACCCCCGAAGGGGTTGCAATTTTGGAATGGTGGAAAGCCAACCTAGATGAAGGCATCACCACCAACTTTGGCCGCCCCACCGTGGATACCCGCAACGCCTTCCTGGCCGGTCAGATCGCCATGTTCATTGACTCCACCGCTGTATTGCGCGGCATGATGGACAGCACCGCCGGCAAATTCCAAATCGGTACCGGTTTCCTGCCCCGGCCCAACGCCGAAGCGATTGACAAGTACGGCACCGTCATCGGCGGCGGCTCCTTGTGGCTGATGAAGGATCGCCCCGAAGCCGAGAAGACTTGCGGCTGGGAATTCATCAAATTCATGGCCTCCGCCCCTCAGCAGGCCTACTGGCAGACCATGTCCGGCTATTTCCCGATCCGCAAAGCTGCTTACGATAACCAACTTTCCGTGGACTGGCGAGCCAAATACCCGCCCTTCCAGACGGCCATTGATCAACTGCATGCCGCCCCCAACAATCGGGTCACCAACGGCGGCCTGATCGGGGTCTTCCCGACCGCCCGCCAGACGATTGAAGGCGCCATCGAAGAAGTGGTGGCCGGTAAAGCCACTGCCCAAGAGGCATTGGATCGAGCTGCCCAGGCCATCACCGAGGCGATTGAAGAATACAACATCTCGATGGGTCTGAAGTAACCCTGGCCCAGCCTGAACCCAGGTTTTGAACGGTAGGAGCGGGCCTCGGTCCGCTCCTACTTTTTTTGGGGGTAGAACGGAGAAGCAACGAGAGAAAATGGTGCTCCGGGCGGGCGGAGATTTGTGGAATGAGCCGGCTTATTAAATTTTTATAG
>CALESS010000435.1 GCA_937907495.1 uncultured Anaerolineaceae bacterium | reverse complement strand
CAAGTTCAATAGGAATTCGCGCGTCTCCTGCGGCTGGTTGCTCCACTCGCCCTCACAGGCCAGGCTGGGGATCAGGCGCAGTTCGTTGAAGGTCTCGCTGGTGGTCCAGGCATCGCGCAGCATCTGGAGCGCGTCGGGGCGCGGCGCTTCGAGGAATTTACGTATGGCGTCGGCTTGGGGCGCATGGCCTTTGAGCAGTTTTGCCGTTGTCAGCAGCGCGCGCAGCCGCGGCTCGGATGGGGGGGCTGCCTGGCCCATGCGCAGAGCAGCCAGCAGCGTGGTTGTATCGTCGAGGATGCGGTCTGTGGCGGGGAGTTCGTGCGCGCGCTCGACGGGCGAGGCGGGGCGT
This sequence comes from uncultured Anaerolineaceae bacterium, assembly GCA_937907495.1. Taxonomy (GTDB): domain Bacteria; phylum Chloroflexota; class Anaerolineae; order Anaerolineales; family Anaerolineaceae; genus CALESS01. The sequence continues at coordinate 7,812 of CALESS010000435.1, read as the reverse complement.
CCGAGCGGCTCACCGCTCGATGCGGGGTCGGGGCGGGCCAGGCTGAGGATCAGCGGCAGCAGGTCTTCGGGGATGAAGGCAAATTCCTGCGGTTCGGCAGCCAGGTTTAGGAAGGCTTTGCCGATCAACGCTCGATACCACAGGCGTTCGGTGGGGTTAGCCGGGGAAAGGTCCGGGCGTTCCCGGTCGCGCCGGCCCGCACCCATCACCCGCAGTTCGCCCCACTGGCGGGCAAAGGTGGCCCAGGGCAGGCGGCCTTCATTCTCCATCAGTATTTGTAGCGCCTGGCGAGTTTCAGTGGGCAGGCTTTCGATGACCTCTTGCGCCAGCCCGGGGGCTTGTAGAGCCTGTACCAGGGCGGGCAGGGCGGTATAGGCATCCGGGGCGGTTAATTCCACCCCCCAGGCCCGCGCCACCATGCGTAAAAAGCCGAGGTCTGATCCTTGCAAGGTATGGAGAAGATCTGGCATTTCTTGAGGTGTTGGTCCCTTCCTCCCCGCAAGGGGGGATGATTTGATCGCCGGTGCGATGATTATACCCAATGTTAATCATCTGTAAGGCTGGAAGGGCCTCCACCGTTTGACGCTCGCCAAGCTTGACTGTATAATCCATTTGACCCATCCATCTTTTTCTGAAGGTTGAGGCCCTCTATGGCTTTAAAGGGCAATTTACGTGATTTTTCATTCACCCAACTGCTGAACCTGATTAACCTGGCTCGCAAAACAGGGACGTTAATCCTGGAGGGCAGCGGGGAAGCGGCGCGCATCGTTTTTTCAGAAGGCAAATTGGCTTATGCCCAATTCGCCCAGGATGATGCCACCCTGCCAGGTGTTTTGCAGCGCAGCAACCGCATTTCTCCCAGCCAGTACCGCATCCTTAAAGAGAAAACCGCCAACATGTCGGATAAAGAACTGGGATTGATGCTTATCAATGCTGGTTACGTCTCGCGGGATGACATCCTGAACAGCCTGCAAACCTATGCCACCGGAGTGGTGCGCAAATTATTCACCTGGGTGGAAGGTTTCTTCCGATTTGAGCAGGATACCGTCCCGCTGGATGGCAAGATCCTGGTACGGGTGGACCTGGAGAACCTGATCATCGAAGGTGCCCGCCAACAGCGGGAACTGGAACATTTGCAAGAGGAGATCCCCAGCCTGGATATGGCGTTGAAATTCACGGACCGCCCCGGCACCAACCTGCGCAACGTCAACCTGAGCGTGGAAGAGTGGCGGGTGGTCTCGTTTGTCAACCCCAAGAACTCCATCCGCCAGATTGCCCGCACCACAAAGTTAAATGATAACGAAATCCGCAAAGTGGTCTATGGCCTGTTGCAGGCCGGGTTGGTGGAACTGGTGCGTACCACTTCGGCACCCCCGCCGCAACCGGTGCGGCAGTTCCCCACCCAGAATAAAGATGAACAAATATCACTGCTCAACCGCGTGATTAACCGTATCCGCTCCATTTAACTCTCTCCGAACAAGGAATCCATTCAATGCAAACGGTTAAAATAGTTGTGACAGGACCCTTCAACGCAGGCAAGACCGAGTTTATCCGCTCGATCAGCGAAATTGATGTGGTCTCTACCGAACGCAAAATCTCCCTTGAGGCGGAAAAAGTCAAAAGCTCGACCACAGTCGCGATGGATTTTGGGCGGATTACGGTGGATGATGACCTGGTGCTTTACCTGTTTGGCACCCCCGGTCAGAAGCGCTTTGATTTTATGTGGGAGATTCTCTCTGAAGGTATGCTCGGTTTTGTGGTGGCGGTGGATTCAACCCGCCCGGAGACTTTCCGCGAGGCGCGCACCATCCTGGAGACCTTCAAAGCCTATGCTCCCACGCCCTTTGTGGTGGCAGCCAACAAGCAAGATCACAAAGATGCCTGGGACGTAGACGACATGCGGGTGGCCTTGCGGTTGGACCCCGCGGTCAAGATGCTTTCTTGTGTAGCCAAAGATAAAGAATCGGTGAAAAAAGTGTTGCTGGAGCTATTGTTCAGCATTCTGGCAAAAATGGATGCCAAGGCCTGAGGCGGGAAAAACAAAGTGTCATCTATAACGACCGATCAGGGGATTCTACATTACGAAACTTTTGGGCGGGGTAAACCCGTTATTTTGCTGCATGGCTGGCTGGGTTCCTGGGGCCTGTGGCGCGAGGTGATGACCTGGCTCGGACAGTATTACCGCACCTATGCGCTTGATTTTTGGGGCTTTGGCGAATCCGGGCGAAAGCTGAATACCTACCAGGTGAAAGATTTCGTTGGGATGGTGGATCAATTCATGGAGCAGATGGGCATCCTCTCTGCGCCGCTGGTGGGGCACAGTATGGGCGGCACCGTCAGCCTTTCGGTTGCCATCCAACACCCTGAACGGGTGAAGAAGGTGGTCATCATCGGCTCGCCGGTGGTCGGTTCCTCGCTGGCCCTGCCCTTGAAAGCCGCCGGTTACCGACCGATTGCCTTTCTGCTCTTCTCCCTTTTCCCCGCCTTCCGCAAAGCCATGACGGTCGCTTCCCCCTTCATTTGCCGCGATCCGGAATTCCCGGCTATGATGGATCGTGACCTTTCCAAAACCACCCTGGAATCCTTCCTGGTTTCCATCGCCACCCTGCGCAAGACAGATTTGCGCCCGCAAATCGGCCAGATCCAGGTGCCGGTGATGGGCATGTTTGGCGACCGGGATAACATCGTCAGCCCCCACCAGTGGAAGGCATTGCAAGGAGGGCTGCCGGACGCCCGTATCGAACGCTTCAAAAACGCCGGGCACTTCATCATGCTGGATGAGCCTCGACCGTTCATGACTACGCTGAAAGACTTTTTGGATGCCCCGGCGGGAGAGCGGTGATGATGAGTGCACCACAGATAGCCTGCGCCAGTGAAATGGGCCGCCTGATGGCCGACGGCATTGAACGAGTCATCGGGCAAACCGGCGCCCAGGCCGTCAACCGCCTGGCGGGTCTTTCTTCCGGAGGAGCCGCTGGCTCGCTGGAATTGCCCTCGGTGGAGCTTGCCGCCCTTCAGGTGGCATTGGAGGAAGTTTACGGCACACGCGGCGGGCGCGGCATTGCCCTGCGGGCCGGGCGCGCCATCTTCGCCAGCTTGCGCCACGCCCATGAAGGCGCTTTGGGCTGGGACCAGGTGAAGTTCCGGCTGCAACCCGCTCCGCTGCGGCTGACCAATGGATTCATCTCGCTGGCGGGCTTGCTCGGCGAGTTGACCGGAACCGAATTCGCAGTGACCCAGGGAGAGGATCGCTGGCAAATGCAGGCCCCGCAATGCCCCTTCTGCTGGCAGCGGGAAACAGATGACCCCGCCTGCCCATTTTGGGTAGGATTGGTGCAGGAATATTTTCTTTTTGCCAGCAGTGGCAAATTCCACTCGGTGAGCGAGGTGGAATGCCGCGCTGCGGGCGGGGATGCCTGTATCATCCAGGTTGAAAACCCGAGCCTGGATTGAAGGAAGCCATGTTCAAAATTATCCTGGAAAACAAGCGTTCGATCTCGCCTTTTAACGAAGTCGCCCGGGATTTGCGTATTCAGAATAAGCCCTTATGGTTATACCAGCGGGATGTGCTGGCCCCTTATATCACGCATGAGCTGGAGCTTCCGCCGGGTGCCCGCCTGCCGCAAACCCGCGAAGCTTGCCTGGTCTATCGAGATAATTTGTGGTTTGATGAATTTTACATGGCCGCGTTCATTAAAGAGGCCAAAAAGCTGAACCGTCCGCTGCGGGCAGCCTTTTCCATTAAAGACCCCGCCTTCCGCGAGCATTGTCTGCCACTTTCCACCTCTTACACCCGGGCGGGTGACCTGTATTATGTGGATTTGTGGTATTATCCGGCTGGGCCTTCGGCGGATGTTGAACCCCTGGTGATGGATTTGCAAGCCCGCGAAATCGGCTATTACCATGTACCCACCTACATGGCCGCGGAAACCGGCGACCTGATCTACCAGGTGCCCCTGCGCAGCCTGATCGCCATTGATTCGTGGGTGCATATCTTCATCGCAGAGACGGTTTTTGGCCTGTTTGGACGGGGAGCGCGCTTCGAAGACCAGCTCAACCGGGATGTGCCTTTCAAGTTGAAGGTACTGGCCAAAGCCATCTATGAGGGCCGCCAGGTTTTGGAATCATCGGGTGTGGTGAAGATGGGCCGCAATTGTGTGATTGATCCCAGCGCCGTTATCCATGGCCCCACCACCATTGGCGATAACGTCACCGTGGGCGCCAATGCCGTGATCGAGAATTGCATCATCGGAGATAACGTGAATATTTCGCAGGGCTGCCAGTTGATGCTCTCGGTGGTGGGGGATGGCACTTTTTTGCCATTCCGCGCCTCGCTCTTTATGACCTCCATCATGGATAACAGCATGGTCGCCCAGAATACCTGCCTGCAAATGTGCGTGGTGGGCCGCAATTCCTTCATCGGCGCCGGGAATACCTTCACAGATTTCAATCTGCTCTCGGCGCAGATCAAAGCCCGGGATGGCTCCGGCAAGTTACAGCCCTCCAACCGCCCGGTGCTGGGCAGTTGCGTCGGTCACAATTGCCGCATCGGCTCCGGGTGGATCATCTTCCCTGCCCGCACCATCGAAAGTGACGTGGTACTCGTCGCCAGTGAAACCCGCCGGGTGATTGACCGGGATATCGCTTATGAAGACAGCGATCACCACCACCTGGCTGCCCGCAGCAACCACAAACGTTTATACCCTCGCCCCGGTGAATCCACCGGCGAGACCTGGTAACAAGATGTCAACCAGCTACTCCCCTGCTGAAAAAAGGGATGTAGGATGAAAATCGGTCTTATTTGAGCAAGGAGGCTCTGATGGGAAAAGCCCGCCTTTTGATTGTGGAAGATGATGTAGATATCGCCAATATGTTGAAGATTTACTTCAGCAGCCAGGGATATGACGTGGACCTCGCTTTGCGCGGCAATGATGCCCTGGAAAAAACCCGCCAAAACATGCCCCATCTGATCGTGCTGGATATTATGCTGCCGGATATTGATGGCTATGAAGTCTGCCGCAATCTGCGCACCAATACCCGCACCAGCCATATCCCGGTCATCTTCCTGACCCAGAAAGATGAACGCAGTGACAAGCTGCAGGGATTGGAACTGGGCGCAGACAACTACATCACCAAACCGTTTGATATCGAAGAACTGAAGTTGTATGTGCAGAATGCAATCGCCCGCTCCGAGCGTGAAAGCCTGACGGATCCCCAATCCGGGCTGCCCGCCGGTCGTTTAATCGAAGATCAACTGCGGCGCATCATCCGCCAGAAGAGTTGGGCGTTCATGGATGTGCGCATCAACTTCTTTGAACCCTTCCGGGATGTGTATGGCTTCATCGCAGCCGGAGATGTGCTGCGCTTCACGGCTATGCTGCTTGGGGAAGTGGTGGACCACCTCGGTTCCTCCAGCGATTTCATCGGGCATGCCGGTGGGGATAACTTCGTCATCATCACCAGCGAAGAGAAGGCCGAAGCCATCAAAGTTGAACTGAAAGAGCGTTTTGCTACGGAAGTACGGGCGCATTATTCCTTTATGGACATCCAGCAGGGGTACATGGTGGCTCCCAAGGATAACGGTGAAATGGAGCAAGCCCCCCTGATGACACTGGCTGTGGGCGTCATCTCACCTGCCACCCACGCTCCCTCCGATATCCGCGAAATCACGGAACTGGCGGCGGAAGAACGCCGGCAGGATTCTGCCCGAGGTTAACCCCGTAAAATGACCCCCGCCCAACTGATCAGCCTGGCTTTGCTGCTGCTCCTCACCGGATTGGTTCTCTGGCTGGTTGTCAGCCTGGTCCTCCGATTTGGGGCGCGCCGGCTGACCCAGGCACCCCGGCTCACGGAAGCTGCCCCTGCCCCGGCGCAGGGCACGGATGCCTGGATCGTATTGGAGCCGGGAGGCCGCCTGGTGGAGATCAACCCCATCGCCCGCCAATGGTTTGACCTGGAGGCGGATGAGGCCGCCACCCTTGAGCACCTGGTGCGGCGTGCCCGCCCATCCGAGGCTTTCTTAAGCCTGTGCGCAGGGGAGGGGCAGGCTGCCTTTGTGCTGCACGGGCAGAGCCTGCAAGGGGCTTCGCACCGGCTGGCTGGCCCGCAATCTTTAATGGTTATTACCCTGCGGCCCGCGGAAGACTCTCAACCCACCCAGCCGCTGAAGAAATCTTCCGGCCGGCCAACCTACGAATTCAACCACAGCCTGGAACTGGAAGATACCCTGGAGGCCATTTTTGCGGTGGCTCTCAAGGTTTTCCCGTGTGAGGTGCTGGAAATCACCCTCTGGGAAGAGGGCAGCGAATCCTTCCTTCCCTACCGCTACCAGGAAGTGGAAGGCGGAGGCTGGAAGGTGTTTCAGGCGGAGGAGCGTTATCTCAATTCCCAGGGGCTCACCGGCCGCCTGGCGGATAGCCGCCAGCCGCTGCTGATAACCGATGTGGCCAGCCGCCCCGATTTACGCCCCGCCATTGAGCGCGCGGTTCTGCCCTTCCGGGCTTACCTGGGCGTGCCGCTGTTGCTGGATGAGAAATTACTCGGAACGCTGGAACTGGGCGCATTGACGCCCGAAACCTTCCAGCAGAACGATATCGCCCTGCTCGAAGGCATTGCCACGGATGCCTCAACGGCGTTGAATAATGCTTTGCGCTTCCGCAACGAGCAAAACCGCTCGGCAGAATTGGCCGGATTGGCGCAGTTAGCCCAGGCTTTCAGTGCCGCCCGCGATCCGCTGACCCTTTTCTCCCGCCTGATTGAGAGCATTATGCCCCTCATGCCGGTGGAGGTATTGGGTTTCCTGATTTACAACGAATATCAGCATGCCCTGGAGGGCCGTGCGCCCTTCCACGGGTTGCCCGACCAATTCATGGATGTCTATCGCATCCCAGTCGCCTCCAGCGGCCGGCTGGAACAAATTATGCTCGATCAGGACGTGCTGCTCTCGGAGAATGCCTTTGATGACCCGCAGTGGGAAGAGCTTGGCCTGGCAGTGCTTTCGCAATCCGCCAGCCTGCGGGAAACAGTGTTGGTTCCGCTGACTTGCGGCGGGCGGATGCTGGGGTATTTGCAGGCTTCCAACCATAGCGATGGCAGCCGGCCTTTTTCCAACAACGAGGTGCGCCTGCTCACCATCATTGCCACCCAGGCTGCGCCCATCATCGAAAATGCCGGCCTGGTGCAGCAATCCCGCCAGCGGGCACAACGGGCAGAAGGTCTGCGGCGCATCGCCAGCCTGGCGGGTTCTTCTGCCAACCTGGATGAGATTTTGCGCTTCTCCCTGCAGGAGATGCTGCGCCTGCTGCAAGCAGATGCGGCTTTTGTCTTCCTCTATGACCCCAACCGGGGCATGATGGTCTTGCATCGGGCTTCGCTCTTCTCCCAGGGGCCGGATTTGCCGGATGGCCTGGCAGTGCTTTCGGTGGATGATCCCCAATTCCACTTCACAATCACCGGCCACCAAAGGCCGATGGTGTTGCAAAAGCGCATCAGCGTCCAGCCGGTCATCCCGTTTTATCAAGCCATTCTCAATCACTGGCAGTTGGAATCGGCGCTGGCTGCCCCCTTGATTGTGCGTGACCAGGGCATTGGTGAAGTCTGGATTTGCAGCAAGGATGATTTTTTCTACGATCAGACCGATTTGCAGGTGGTGGTGACCGCTGCGGCACAACTGGCGAGCGTGGTGGAGCAGGGTTATTTATCCACCCAGACGGATGAAAGTTTGCGCCGCCAGGTGGACCAGTTAACTGCGCTCACCCGCATCAGCCGCGAGCTTTCCACCACCCTGGATCTGACCTTCCTCCTCCAGATGGT
>CALESS010000434.1 GCA_937907495.1 uncultured Anaerolineaceae bacterium | reverse complement strand
GGTGGATGTTGACCGGAACGGAGTAAATGTTGCCCTGATCGGAGATCAAGGGGATCAGGGTCTGGGGCATCACAGCCAGCCAACCCTGCTCTTCGTAAAGGGTGTTCAAGGGTTCAATCTGTCCACCGGCCACATACGTGCCGATGAGTTCCTGACCGGCATGTCCTTGCCAGCTATCCGGCGGATCGCCGGCTTGCAGGCGGGTCGCGAGGACGGCGCGCGCATTGGTGCCCGCACCACCGGCGACAGCCGCATTATTGAAGGTGATATCCGGATATTTGGCGTTGAACACTTTGATCATGGCATCCAGGCCGGCAGCTTCACCGCCGCCCGTCCACCAGGAGAACACTTCCACCTCTTTGGCAACAGCCGGGGGGGCTTCCGTCGTGGCGACAGGAGTCGTGCAGGCGGAAAGAACAATTACAGCGACCATCAGCACAGCCATCAGGCTATACCAGGATTTCTTAAGCATATCTTCATCTCCTTAAATTATTTGATTCTTTTTTTGATTCGACCAACATGAAAAATCGTTTGCGCGTTTTTTCCCCGGCCCCTCCTTTCTTCAGCTCATTGTCCTGAACTGGGTAAACTCCCGAACGATCCTTTTTATTATACATCCAACCCTCCGAATTGGATACACAAAGACCGGCGCTCCCACTACCCTACCTTGCTCTCCTTGCCTGCCCCCCACCGCGAGACTATCCCCCTCGGAGAACCCCCGATCCCAACCCCGCTTTTCTCCCACCAATAGGATATACGCACTTTACAGATCGAATATTTGTGCCATTTTTTAAGATTAAAGTTTTCGTCATTCTCTTGCAGGCTTCGAGTGATTGTGCTACAATCACTCCAGACACTAAATAAAGGGGATGCTGGTATCATTACCCCCATATATGGGGGTAGTTGCTTCAATAGCTTGCTCTTCACCAGTGATGGTGGTTGGCCGGGGTTTCAGGCCGGAAAAGGAATTTACGACGTGCGCTGCCCATATTGCCAATTTGAAGATTCCAAAGTCCTGGATACAACCCGTGATTCCCATGGTGGGGTCCGCCGCCGCCGTCAATGTCTGAACTGTAAACAGCGGTTTTCCACCACCGAGCGCGCCATCCTGGCTACCCCCCTGCTTGTGAAACGGGATGGCACCCGCGAAGAATTTGATCGGGAGAAACTCGCCCGCGGCATCCGCATTGCCTGCGCCAAGCGCCCGGTCTCTGCTGCCGATATCGAACGCCTGCTGGGGGAAATCGAATCCACCCTCCAACGCCTGGGCCGCGCAGAGGTCCAATCCCGCATTGTGGGGGATATGGTCATCAACGGTCTCAAGAATCTGGATCAAATCGCCTACATTCGTTACGCAATCGTTTACTTGCACCTGGATGATCTTGGTTCCATTCGAGAAGAGATTGACCGACTTTTAGAAGATTGAGGTTCTTAACTATGGCGAAAACTGCTCCACCTCACGGCCTCTTGCCTACCCCTCCACGCCCGGAGACTCTACCCTCCATCGAACTGACCGATAATGCCCGCTCCGTCCTTACCCGCCGTTACGTCCGCCGCAATGATCAGGGCAAACCCGCGGAAACGGTTGAAGATATGTTCTGGCGGGTTGCCTATCATGTAGCATCCGTGGAGGAGAACTGGGGGGCGGATGTCATCCATCGCGCCTCCGAATTTTATACCCTCCTTACCAGCAAGCGTTTCTTCCCCAACAGCCCCACCTTCACCGGTGCCGGTACGCCTCTTGGTCAATTGGCCGCCTGCTTTGTCCTTCCCATCTCGGACGATATGGGCCGCAAGACGACTGGTATTTTCCAGACCCTGCGCGATGCCGCCCTCATTCAACAAACAGGCGGCGGCAATGGTTTTTCCTTCTCGCGCTTGCGCCCCAAGGGCAGCCTGGTCAAATCCTCTGCCGGGCAAGCCACCGGCCCGGTTGGCTTCTTGCGCGTGTATGATCACGCCTTTGGTGAAGTTGCCCAGGGTGGCTCCCGCCGGGGTGCCAATATGGCGGTCTTGCGGGTGGATCACCCGGATATCGAGGATTTCGTTACCTGCAAAACAGATGAGAATTCCATCACCAACTTCAACATCTCGGTCGGCATCACGGATGCCTTTATGCAGGCCGTGGAAAAAGATGAAATGTGGGATTTGCGCTTCCCCGATGTTCATTCTCCCGAATACCGCGGCTTTGATGGCACCGTGGAGCAGGCTGTAAAAGCCGGCGTTCCCTTCAAATTGCATCGCAAAGTGCGAGCGCGGGATTTATTCGAGAAGATCGTCCAACAGGCACACCACAATGGTGAGCCGGGAATGCTCTTTCTGGATGCCGCCAACCGGCACAACCCTGTTCCCCACCTCTACCCTCTGGAGGCCACCAACCCGTGCGGCGAGCAGTGGCTGGGCCCCTACGAAAATTGCTGCCTCGGCTCCATCAACCTGGCCCAGCATTTCGGTCCGGATGGCACTGTGGATTGGGAGGGTATCCGCCATAGCACGGAACTCTCCACCCGCTTCCTGGATGATGTGGTGGATGCCAACCAGTACGTCCCCGCCGTTCCCGCCCTGCGGGAGGCCGCCCTGCGCGCCCGCCGTATCGGCCTGGGCATCATGGGCCTGGCAGATTTAATGTATCACGCCGGGATTCGCTACGGCTCCCCGGAGGGGCAGGAGTTTGCCGCTGTGGTGATGGAATTCGTCCGTTATCACTCCATGCTCACCAGCATCAAACTGGCCGAAGAGCGTGGTGCCTTCCCCGCCATCCAGGGCAGCATTTATGACCCTGCCAACCTCACCTGGCAGCCCCCGGTTTCAATCATTCCCATCACCCATGATTACCAGCGCCCAGCGGTAGATTGGGAGCAGGTCGTCAAAGCCATTCAACAGCATGGCATCCGCAATGCCGCCCAGACCACCATCGCCCCCACGGGCACCATCGCCACAGTCGCCGGCTGCGAGGGCTACGGCTGCGAGCCCGTTTTTGCCCTGGCCTACATCCGGCATGTCAATGACAACGGAAAAGACCTGCTGCTAACCTACGCCAGCCCCCTTTTCGATCAGGCTCTCGATAATCTCGGCCTCGAAGCAGAGGAAAAGGAAGCAATCATCGAACAGGTGATGCAGGCCGGCTCCTGCCAGTCAATCTCCAGCCTGCCAGAAGAAATCCGCCACGTTTTTGCCGTCTCTGCGGATATCACTGCCGAGGAGCATGTGCGCACCCAGGCTGCCATGCAAGCCTTCGTGGATAACTCACTCTCCAAAACCATCAATTTCCCGCCCAATGCCACCGAAGAAGATGTGGCGACTGCCTACATGCTGGCCTGGAAATTAGGCTGCAAAGGCATCACCGTCTATGTCACCGGTTCCCGCGACAAAGTGGTTTTGGAAACTCGCTCCACCGCAGATCAAAAGAATCCCACCCAGCCCTCCGTAGAAACGGCGGGGGTTGTGGCGG
>CALESS010000433.1 GCA_937907495.1 uncultured Anaerolineaceae bacterium | reverse complement strand
TGATGTTTATATAAAAATCATTTACTCTTGCTTACAAATAATTAATTGCGAAGAGCGAAACGTGTTAAAAAAAAAAGCCATATTTTACTTTTCTCTCTAAAAAGATAAATTCAGTTTACAAATCGAATCATTATGTTTGCAAAAAAATACATTCAATGAATTTGAAACCGGCGTGGTTGCTTTACAATTATCTGCACCTGATGCAGTTTGACATACATAAAGCAATGATGCACAACAAATTAAAGCATTATTCCAGCGAAATTACCGGTCGCTGGCTCGATATCGGCGCCGGAGATAAACCGTATGCCAGGTATTTTACGTCTGCTGACGAATACCGAGGGGTTTGCGGAGGCCGTGCAGAAGTATGATGCGGAACGGTTACGAAAACTGGCCCTGGGAATCGTGGTCAACAATCAGCCCGGAAGTGTGGAGATCTTGGATCTTTCCGCCAACCTGGTACTGGCAATCCGCCAGAAGCAGGCAGGGAATAATCAGGATTACATTTTTGTGCAGGGCGGGACGCCGATTTTTCAGGATTGGCCGATTGTGCAAAACGTGCTCGCCATGAAGAGCGACCCCGCAGGGAACAAATTTGCTTCCTTTATTAAAACGGATTGGGGTAAATATTTCTACATCTCCGGCCCCATCCGCGACCCGGCGGGGACGCTGATTGGCGTGATCCTGGTGGGGGTGCCTTTGAGCAGTGTGACCAGCGAGCTGCGCCTGGCAACCCTGGCCCAGGTGACGATCTATGATTTTGAGGGCCAACTGCTGACCTCCACCTTCCCCGATGCGAACAAATTAGAGCCGGTGAAACAGGAGATGGTGAACGACATCCTGGTGTACCAGGATTCAACCAGCTATCGGCGCAACTTCACCCGGCGGGATTTAACTTCCAGCGGCTTAAACTACGGCGAAATCATCGGTCCGTGGGAGGCGCGGGATGGTAAAGACCTGGGCCTGCTGGGAACGGCGCTGGTGAAGAATGTACTGGTCTCCGCCAGCCTGCCCACCCGGGCCTGGATCGCAGCCTTGATCTTTATCACCGCCATCATGGTGATTATGCTTGGGGTTGCTCTTTCCACCATGCTCACTCGACCTTTGTTGAAATTAATGGAGGCCTCGAAACAGGTGGCGGGGGGGAATTTGAAGGTGCAACTCCAGCAGGAATCGAATGATGAGATTGGGGTTGTCGCTACCTCGTTCAATACAATGGTACGGAAACTACAACAATCGCATGATGATATGGTTGCCACTTATGATTCCACCCTGGAAGGCTGGGCCAAAGCTCTGGAGCTGCGGGATAAGGAAACGAGCGGTCATACGGTGCGGGTGACGAAAATGACGCTGGATCTCTGCCGCCGGATTCACATTCCAGAGGCACAGTTGGTTCACATCCGCCGCGGTACGACCCTGCATGATATCGGAAAGATGGGCATTCCAGATCACATCCTGCTGAAACCGGGTAAGTTAACCCCGGCTGAATGGGAGTTGATGCGCCTGCACCCGATTTATGCCTATGACATGTTAAAAAACATTCCCTACCTGGTTCCGGCGCTGGATATTCCCTACTGTCACCATGAACGCTGGGATGGAGCCGGTTACCCGCGGCAGTTGAAAGGGGAGGAAATCCCTCTGGCCTCCCGGTTGTTCTCCATTGTAGATGCGTGGGACGCGATGACCTCGGACCGGCCTTACCATGACAAAATCTCCTCCCGCGAGGCGCTGGCGATTATCCTCAGCGAAGGGGGCCGGCAATTTGACCCCAAATTGGTGAAGGTGTTTGCCGATTACATCGAATCCACCATTCTCCGGCAAAGCTGAACATGCGCCTTCCTGCTGCCTTCCGCAAGTACTCCATGCTTTTTGGGCCATCCATTATGCTCATCCTGCTCGCCTGGATGATCATCTCCATGCTCATGCGGCCGGTGGAGAAAACGGGATCCTTGAACATCCCCCTGCACCCGCAGGAGACCTCCGATTACCAGGAGCGGTTGAAAATCACGGAAATCCCGGAAATTGGGCTGCGGATTATTGAAGAATCCTTGTTTGACCAGGGGATTGAACCCAGTGTGGCGCGCGACCTGGCGACCCAGATCGTGCAGCAATTGCTCACCCCGGTTTTTAGTGCGACCCCGAATACCCTGGATGGCCGGCTGCCCACGTTTCTGGCAACACCCACCCGGCCCATTCAGCTCTCTGGAACACCAACCCTCACCGAAACACCCACCCTTACCCCGACCGGAACTTATACCCTGACCCCCAGCGGGACGCCCACGCGCACCCGGACGCTCCCCCCAACCCCAAGCCGCACGTTTGCAGCTACTTTCACGCCACAGCCCACACTCGGCCCCAGCCAGACGCATTCGAGCACCGCCGCGGTCAGCTCCACACCCTCCCTCACCAGCACCCTGACGCCCCTCTCCACCTGGACAGTCACCGTCAGCCATACCCCTACGCTGACGGAAACGATTTCCCCAACCCCTTCGCCTACATATACTCCGACCCTTACTCCGACTCTTACCCCGACGCTTACCCCCAGCCTGACACCCACGCTGACTCTTACACCCTCGCTTAGCCCGACCCCCAGCCTGACTACTCCCCCTGGTACGGTTCTTTGCAGCAACCCGGACCTGGTGACCGGCTTTCTCCCCTCGGATGACACTTATATCAACGCCATCCAACCCAACACCAACTATGGCGCCGATAATGAATTCCAGGTATGGGCCAATGATGGCGCCAATCGGCGGGGTTTGCTGCGCTTTGATCTCTCCGAAATCCCTGCCAATGCCACCATCTTCAGCGCGACCCTGTATATCTACACCCCCGATTCAAAGAGCGGGGTGCAAACAGCCATTTATCGGGTCACCTCACCCTGGAGCGAATCCAATGCCACCTGGAACTCCCCCTGGAATACCGCCGGAGGGGATTTCAGCAACCAGGTTGTGTACGCCAGTTTTTCACCAGATACCCCCGATTGCATGATCACCGTGGATATTAGCGGGTTGGTGACCGGCTGGGTAAATGGCAGCTATGAGAATCACGGATTGATGCTGTATTCCAGCGGGGTGAACCATGCGATTCGCTATGTATCCAAGGAAGAGGGGGGTAACCTGACCTTCCGTCCCCGTCTGCGGGTGGTGTATGTCGCCAAGAGCGATGGGCGAACGAATTCTGCGGATGAATCATCCTCCTTAAACCCGCGGCCCTGATTGTAAAAATAGATAAAGGTTCTATAATGATACTAATCAATCCAATGGGATAGGCTGATTGAAAGTTTGGCGGGGTAGATGGTCGAGAATCCAGCGGTACGAGAGCTTTCCCTATATAAGCGCATGCCCAAGGTGGATTTACACCGCCACCTGGAAGGCAGCCTGCGCCTGGATACGATGTTGGAAATTGCCCGCCAGTATGGCATCACACTGCCCGTGAATCCGGGGCTGGATCAACTGGTGCGAATGCAGCAAACAGATTCCTTCGATTTCGCCACGTTTTTATCAAAATTTCAGACCATCCGTTTGTTTTACCGCTCTGCTGAAATCATCATGCGGGTGACGGAAGAAGCCATTGCAGATGCAGCCGCTGACCGGGTGCTTCACCTGGAGCTGCTGTTCACCCCGGTGGCGCTCAGCCGGGCCCAGGGGTACATGCTGGGCGAAGTGATGGATTGGGTGGCTGAGGCGGCAGAGCGGGCGGCCAAAAAACATCACATCCAGGTTGCCCTGGTTGCGAGCTTTAATCGCCATGAGGAGATGCTGCTGGCTGAGGAAACCATCCGCATGGCAGTGGAACGCATCGAGCGGGGGATCGTGGGGGTGAACCTGGCCGGAAACGAAGTGGAATATTCCGCTCAGCCATTTGCGGGGTTGTTGGCAGAAGCCCGCCAGGCCGGGCTGCATATTACCATCCATGCCGGCGAGTGGGCCGGGGCGGATAATGTGCGCGAGGCGATCGAGATGCTGGGGGCTGAACGCATCTGCCACGGGGTGCGGGTGATGGAAGATGAGGCTGTCGTTCAACTGGCGCTCGAACGGGGAATTGCATTTGAAGTCTGCCTGACCAGCAACCACCATACCGGGGTGGTGCCAGATTTGTCCAGGCATCCGCTGAAGCAAATGCTGGAAGCCGGGTTGAGCGTGACCTTAAACACGGATGATCCGAGTATTTCCCGGATTTGTTTATCGGATGAGTACCGGGTTGCCTGCCGCGGGTTGGGCCTTTCCCTGGCAGAGTTAGCCGGGTTGGTGGTGGCGGCCGGAAGGGCCAGCTTTTTACCACCCCGGCAGAAACAGGCTTTGATCGGGCAATTGCAGCAAGAATTAAGCGAATTTGAGGTGTAAGGAAAAATTTTCGAATTCAGTTCATTTATCCAACCCGATGACCTGGACCCTAAACCGCAGCCGTAATACAACTTGATCATTACTTATTGTTTTGATCAACTCCTTCACAAATATTTCATCGCATGTTGATCAGGTCTGCCATTATGAGAATTTTTAACCGCAAGCCGCCCTCCACAAAGCAATTAAAGCCGGCCGCCAAGAAGGTGCGCTGGCCAATTCGCTATAAGATCACGATTCCCTATTTACTTCTCTCCATCTTGATAGCCGTGGGGGCTTTCTTGCTGGTGCGGCGGATTGTGCTGGAAACCGTGGATGAGCGCTACAATAACCAGCTTTATGAGGCAGGCCGATTGGCCGCCAGCGCCATGGTGGGCATTGAAAACCACCAATTGGATACCCTGCGCTTGCTTACCTATACCCAGGGATTGGCGGATGCCATTCAGCAGGGAGATGCTGACCAGCTGCAAACCCTGGCGCTGGGGGTTGCGGTGAACAACCAGGCAGGTTCGGTGGAGTTCCTGGGGCGGCAGGGAAACCTGATCCTGGCTGTCCGCCAGGAGGAAGGTCTCTCCAACCCGGAATACCGGGTGGAGAAAGATGGGAATGGAGAGGCGCGCAGTTGGCCGTTTGTCCAGGCGGTGTTGAGAGAGCAGACGGATGAAGGAGGGGATAAATTTTCCGGGACGGTGAAAAGCAAACATGGGGATTACTTTTACATCTCCGGGCCGGTTCGCAATGCGGCAGATGAATTGGTGGGGGTGATCCTGGTTGGATTACCGCTGAAGCGGGTGACGCAGGAATTACGCGAGGCCACCCTGGCGCAAATCACACTGTATGATTTTTCCGGCCAACCCATCGCCAGCTCTTTTCCAGATGAGATTGAGATTCCGGCTGTGGGAGCGGATCTGGCAGGCTCGATCCTGGAGAACCAGGAAGGCGACAGCTTCCGGCGAAACCCGCCCCAGCGGGCATTATCCAGCAACGGTTTGAATTATGGTGAAATTATTGGCCCATGGGAGACTCGCGGCGGCGAAGACCAGGGATTACTGGGTACAGCCCTGGCAAAAAATGTCCTGGTCAATGCCAGCCTGCCGAGCCGGGTGCGGATTGGGGGATTGATTCTCGCCGCCATCATTTTAATCATCTTGATTGGTTTTAACCTCTCGTCCTTATTAACCCGGCCACTAACCAGCCTGATGGATGCCTCCCGGGCGGTAACCGATGGAGATTTGACAATTCGGGTGCCCAGCGAGACCAATGATGAAATAGGTGTGCTGGCGGAATCGTTTAATACCATGATCACCAGCCTGAATGCTTCCCATCACCGCATGGTGGAGACCTATGATAAAACCCTGGAGGGTTGGGCAAAAGCCCTGGAATTGAAGGATAAGGAAACCAGCGGGCATACCCTGCGGGTGACAGAATTGACTATGGCACTGGCACAAGCCCTGCAACTGCCGGAAGATCAACTGGAGCATATCCGGCGCGGGGCGATGCTGCACGACATCGGCAAAATGGGCATCCCGGACCAGATTTTGCTGAAACCCGGCCCGCTGGATGAAAAGGAGTGGAAGTTGATGCGCAAGCATCCATTGTATGCGCACGACATGTTGAACGAAATCCCCTTCCTGGAGCCGGCGCTGGATATTCCCTATTGCCATCACGAGCGCTGGGATGGCAAGGGTTACCCCCGCCAGTTGAAAGGCGATGAAATTCCCCTTTCCGCCCGCCTGTTTGCAATTGTGGATGCCTGGGATGCGCTGATTTCCGACCGGCCTTACCACCATGGATTGGATTCCACAAAAGCCCTGGAGGAGATCCGCAAGGGAAGCGGCAGTCAGTTTGACCCGGCGCTGGTGGAAATGTTCTGCGCCTACATTCAATCCAATCCGCCGGATGAGATGCTGACGTGAAAACCATCCTCCACATCCAGGATCGCCAGCGGGTGGCCTTCATGGTGACATTGTTCACCGTGCTCATCTTGCTGGTGGCACCCTGGCTGGTGGGTTCCATTGAGGAGGGGGGCTTTTTAGGCCAGCCACTGCATGCCGTGGAAACGGCCAGCTACCAGGTGGATGTGCGCACCCCAATGATCCCGGTAATTGGGATGGACATCATCAAGGAGGCCCTGGAGGACCTGGGACTGGGGGATGAGGCATCCGGGCAATACCAGACCTTGATGGTTGTGGGAGAACGAACTGCCACATTTCCTCCCCGGCCAACCTTAACCTCCACTTTTGTGGTCATCCATAAGACCTCCACCCTGCCTGGGGGAGGCACCGGAACCCACACCCCGGGTGACGCCCCCAGCCCGACACCGATCACCTCCCCAACCAACTGGCGGCCTGGTTGGCAGCGCACCCGGGTGATCCCGACGGCAACCCTGGTCATTACTCCGACCCCGACCTTCACCCCCACCTGGACCCCGACCTGGACCTTCACCCCCACCCTTACACCCTCGCTGACCCCAACCCGGACGTTCACCCTCACGCTTACCCCGACCCTGACCGCAACTTCCACCTTTACGCTCACGCCCTCCCCCACATGGACGGTTACCATCATCCCATCTGCAACCCCCAGCCTGACCTTCACCTCTACCATTGTGCCTACCGCCATCCCAAGCCAAACACCCAGCCCCCTGCCAACTTTCACCGCAAGCCCCACGATTACCCCCGAATTCACCAGTACATCCACCCTGACACCCACCCCACAATTCACTCTGACCCCCATCCCACAATTCACCCTGACCCCCACCCTCACCAGCACCACGGGTGGAAAATAGCTGTACAAGGCAGGCTGTGCAGGCATTCGGGGTAGAGGATTGAGCCGGGCCGTGCAAATGGAAGCACCCGCAAATATCTTGCGGGTGATTTTATGAGTGGAGGTCGTGCCGGGTTAGGAGCGCTTTTTGGATTGGATTGCCAGGGCCAGCATGCCGCGGTTGGGGGCAAACAAGTAACCCAGCATGAAGATGGCAGTGGCAACCAGCACGATGGCAGCCCCGGAGGCGATGTTGGCGTAATAGGAGAGATACAAACCAATGAGCGAGGAAACTGCGCCAATGAAAGCGGAGAGCGCCATCATCACGGGCAGCCGGCGGGTGAGCAGGTATGCCGTGGCGGCGGGCGTGACCAGCATGGCAGCCACCAGGCCAACCCCCACCGTTTGCATGGATATAACGATGGTGAGAGCCAGCAGCACCAGCATCAGGTTGCGCAGCCATTCGCCCGGCAGACGCAGGGTGGCAGCCAGCACCGGGTCAAACGAGATGACCAGGAACTGCCGGTAGAAAATCAGGATCGTGAGCAGGACCAACAGGCCAATCCCCGCCGTCAACCACAGGTCGGCAGGTGAAACCCCGAGCAAGTTGCCGAACAAAATATGGCTTAGATCCACCGCGTAGGTGCGGATGGAGGAAATCAGGGCCACGCCCAGGGCCAGGGCTGCCGTAAACAGGATGCCAATGGCCGTATCCTCCTTGATGGTTCCCTGGCGGGAGAATGCCCCAATCAGTAATGCGACCACCACTGCCGCCACGAGAGCGCCCACTGTGAGGGAGCCGCCAACCAGGTAGGCGATGGCAATCCCCGGCAGGATGGCGTGAGCCAAGGCATCCCCCAGGAAGGCCAGGCCGCGCAGTACGACATAGGTTCCCACCACGCTGCACAAAATGCCGACCAGGATGGCAGCCAGCAGTCCGCGCTGCATGAAGGAGTATTGCAGGGGAATGAGCAGCCATTGAATCATGATTGCACCTCCGGGTGGGGATGTTCTTCCCCCGGAGGGCAGCACTCATCCACGATGGCATTGCCATTCAGGAAGAGCACCTGCGGGCCGAATGCGGTCTGCAAATGTTCCGGGATGAACACTTCCTGCGGGGTGCCATAGGCGACCAGGCGGCGGTTGAGGAGCAGGATATTTTCAAAGCGGGTGGCTGCCAGGTTGAGATCGTGGGTGGAAACGAGGACAGTCACCTGGTCTGCATGAAGTTGGTCCAAAACTTGGAGGGTGGTTTCCTGGGTGGCGGCATCCACGCCATTGAAAGGCTCATCCATTAGCAGGATATGCGGCTCCTGGGCGAGGGCGCGGGCAAGGAAGACCCTCTGCTGTTGGCCGCCGGAGAGATCCCCAATGGGGCGGGCGGCCAGGTTCTCAATACCCATCTGCTGCAAGGCCCGCTGAACGATTCGTTGATCTGCTCTGCCCGGGCGCTGCCACCAGCCCAGGCGGCCAAAGCGGCCCATCATCACCACATCCTGGACGCGCACCGGAAAGCGCCAATCCACTTCCTCCCGCTGGGGGATATAGGCCACACAATCCTGATGCTGACCGAGCGGCAACCCGTGGATGAGAACCTGGCCGCTCTGGATGGGCAATAACCCTACCAGGGCTTTGAAGAGGGTGGATTTCCCGGCGCCATTGGGGCCGACGACAGCCACCCGTGCGCCATGCGGGATGGCAAAGGTCAGGCCGCGCAGGGCGGGGCGGGCAGGATAGGCCACATCCACCCCGGCAAGCTGCAGGGTGGCGGGTTGAAGATCGGGGGAGAGCAAAGGAGGAGAGGGCATCATGGCATTTTCACCGCAGGGCTTCGACAATTAAACGAACATTGGTTCGCATCATTTCCAGGTAGGTAGCCGCCGGGCTGCCGGGAGCAGAGAGAGAGTGGGTGTAA
>CALESS010000432.1 GCA_937907495.1 uncultured Anaerolineaceae bacterium | reverse complement strand
CCCTCTCCCCCCTGGGCGACCATCTGGCGGGCGGCTGCCTGGCAGCACAGGAAAACCCCGGTCAGATTAACCTCCAGGGCCTGGTTCCAGGCCGCCAGGGGGTAATTTTCAAAGGCATTGTTGTTTTGCTGTTGGATGTTATCCGCATCGAACTTGGGGTCCATGGCTGCCGAGCAAACCAGCACATCCAGGCGCCCAAAGGCTGAGACACAGGCATCGGCCATGGCCTGCACCGAATCGGGCCGGGTGACATCCACCCCCACCCCGCTGGCCTGGTAGCCCGCCGAACATAATTCAGCGGCAAAACCCTGGGCGGCCGCGGCGTTCAGATCTGCCACCACCACCGCGGCGCCTGCCTCGGCCAGGGTGCGGCAGAATTGCCTGCCCAGCAAGCCAATACCGCCCGTCACCACGGCAGCCCGGCCTGCCAGGTTGAATTTATCCATAATCGTCATTTCCACCTCCATTTAAGCTTGGCGGGCTTGCAACGCCAAACGCAGCGCAGCTTCACCATCGGCAAGGGTACACAACGGCGCTTCCTCCCCGCGCACAACGGCCAGGAAGTGCCGCAATTCATCCAGGAACAACGTATTACGCTCAAAATCGGCAGGAGGAGCAAAGACCTGCCACTCCCCCGGGTTGCCATCCCGCCCGGCCATGCTGAGGCGGGCGGCACCATCGGCATTATCCCAGGTGAGCGTGCCGCGCTCTCCAATGATCTCCAGATGGTGGCTGCCCGGCCGCTGGATATAATCCAGGTGCAGGCTGCCAATGGCACCCGACTCGAACCGCAACAGGCATTCCACCGTATCTTCCACGGCCAGTCCCAAGCCGCCGAGAGTGGCACTGAAGGACTTCATATCACGGACCTCACCCAGCAGCCAACGCAGGTAATCAAAGGGGTGGCTGAGCGTGAGCGCCACACCGCCGCCGAGATCGGGCAGGGCGGCATAGCTGGTGCGGTAATCTTCCCAGGGGTGCCAGTTGGGCAAAAATTCCCCCCACTGGGCACGGACGGAAACCACTCGCCCGATGGCATCTTCCGTCAGCAGGCTGGCAATTTTCCGCAAACCGGGGTGAAAGCGGAACTGAAAGCCGACCAATACCCGGGCGCGGCTTTGCTTCAGGGCGCTATGCAATTCATCCAGCCCTTCCAACGAATGCGAGATCGGTTTCTCAATCAACAAATGACAGCCGGCCCGCGCCGCCGGGATGGCAGCGGAAAGATGCAAGGCCGTGGGGTTGGCAATGATGGCGGCATCGGGCTGGTGCGCCAGGGCCTTTTCCATCTCATACTCCACGCGAAAATCCGCCAGCTCATCCACCGGCAGGGTGGATTTTCCACTGCGTACTACGACAATATCCCGCTCACCGAGGGCTAACAGGTTGCGCAAGTGGCGCCGGCCGATGGAACCAAAACCAACAATGAGGAATTTCATCAAAAATTCTCCTGTGCCTGGGGTTTACTCGATTCGTTTCACCTGGTTGGCTATAAATTCACCGGTATGCCGGCCCGCCGAGCCATCCGTAAAGGTTACCTCGTCTCGAACAAACTTGCGCCGGGCTTCCGAATCCAAACGCGGGTTTTGCAAGTAGGCATTCAGAGAGGCTGACAGTTGCTCTTCAGTGAAGGCCACCTTCCCGGCTCCTGCCTGGCGAAAGCGAAGATGGGTGGGCCATTCTGCGATTTCCGCTAATTTGAGCGAAAATTTACCCGGCATATTCCAGCCCCCGGGTGTATCAAGGCAGAGAGCGATGATCGGACAATCATGAATGGCCGTCTCGACGACCATGGTGGAGTAAACCGTGACAAACACATCGGAATAGGCCATCATGGAGGCTTTTTCGGGCATATCTTCCCCGGAATAATAGCCAAGTTCACTGCCAAGCGGAATCGGCTACAACAGGTGGATCTGTGGTAACTCTCGGATTAATCGGCGCAACCGC
>CALESS010000431.1 GCA_937907495.1 uncultured Anaerolineaceae bacterium | reverse complement strand
CGCCTGGTTGTCAGCATTGCCAAGCGCTACCTGGGCCGCGGAATCTCCTTCCTCGACCTCATCCAGGAGGGCAACCTCGGCCTGCTGCGGGCTGTCACCAAATTTGACCCGACCCGCGGCTTCAAGTTTAGCACCTATGCCACCTGGTGGATTCGCCAATCCATCAGCCGGTATATTGCTGAACAGGCCCGCACCATCCGCATCCCCGTTCATTTGTTTGAAGCCATCACCCGCTTGCTGCGCGTCCAGCGCACCCTGGTGCAACAACTGGGCCGCGAGCCGAACAACGAAGAACTGGCAATGGAAGGGGGTTTTCTTTCTGATGAGGATGTGCTCCTCATTCGAAAAGCCCAGGCCGAAAGCCAGCCGCTGGACCCGGAAGTTCAGCGCCGTTGGACCTGGGCAACGGCCAAAGTCCAGCGGGTTCTACAATCCGCGGAAGAGCCGGTATCTTTGGAACGACCCGTGGGGGACGAAGAAAGCAGCCAGTTGGGGGATTTCATTGAAGATGATGAAGCCCTCGAACCGATGGATGCCGCGGCCCGCGAAATGCTGCGCGAACAGGTGCAAAATGCCCTGGCAGCCCTTTCCGAGCGTGAGCGGCAGGTATTGGAACTGCGTTTTGGCTTAATTGACGGCAAAGATCATACCCTGGAAGAGGTCAGCCGCTATTTCAACGTCACCCGCGAACGTATTCGTCAGATTGAGGCCAAGGCTCTGCGGAAATTGCGCCACCCCACCCGCAGCCGTCACCTGCGAGAATATCTGAACTAACGTTCCACCGCTGCCAAAAGGAGGAGCGATGCCTCTGCGAG
Source organism: uncultured Anaerolineaceae bacterium (assembly GCA_937907495.1). Classification (GTDB taxonomy): domain Bacteria; phylum Chloroflexota; class Anaerolineae; order Anaerolineales; family Anaerolineaceae; genus CALESS01. The sequence goes on along the minus strand of CALESS010000431.1, from coordinate 3,281 downwards.
TTCTGCTCGTGCAGCCCGATCCTGTGGCTGCCCAACCTCTGGAACGATATTTCACCGATCAGGGGGATCAAGTTTGGAGCGCATTGGATCCAGTCAAGGCGGTCACCTTGCTGGATGAATCCGCGCCCCAAATTTTGTTCCTGGATTTGCATTACCCCGGCGCGGCCTGGCTAAATTTCTTACGCCTGGCGCGCCAGAAATTCCCCACCCTCAAAATCATCATGACCAACAATCATCCCGATCTGAAGCGGGAGATGATTGCCCGGGAGAACGGGGCGCACGCCTTTTTGCGTCAACCCTTTACCCCCCGCTGGATTATTGAAGCCATGCGTACGGCTCGCAGCGATGGCGAGCCAACCACCCCCGTCCGCGGCCGACCGACCCCAGGCCCCAGTGTGCGGGTGCCGGTGCGCTTCAAAATCACTTTGCCTTACCTCATCCTGGCATTACTGTTTGCCCTCGCCAGCGCCTACATTATCAGCCAGGTGGTGTTATCCTCCGTGGAGGAACGCTTTTACAGTCAGTTGGCCGGGGTGGCCCGGCAGAATAGCGATATGATGGTGCGGGCGGAATCCAACCTGCTGGAAACCCTGCGCCTGATCGCCAATACCCAGGGCGTGGCGGAGGCCATGGCTGCCGGGGATGCAGAAGAATTGCGCCTGCTCACCCTGCCCCTGGTAGCCAACGCGGACCAGGGGGCGGTGGATCTGCTGGATACCCATGCCGTCAGCCTGCTTTCCATGCGCCGCGTGGAAGGCGGCTCGCCCGGAGAATATACCTTCACCCGTGGAGAAGATTTTTACTCCCGCCTGGGCTTTGTGCTGCAAACCATGCAGGGCAAAGCCGATAACCTGGGGGATAAATACGCCGGTCTGTTGGTGGCCCCGTGGGGTAATTATTTCTACGTTGCCGGGCCGGTCTTTGATGCCCAGGAGCAGGTCGTAGGGGTGGTGCTGGTCGGCCTGACCATCCCCTCGCTCACCCAGCAGATGCGCGCCCAATCCCAGTCCGAGGTCACCATCTATGATATCAACGGCGTTCCGCTAGGTTCCACCCTGTCAACGGGGGATGAAACCCTCTCTCTGGATTCCACCCAGGCGTTGTTGGCCATCCACGGACAGGATCAAACCAGCTACAAACGCGACCTGAATAACGGCGACCTGCCCTATGCCGAACTGCTCGGCCCGTGGGAGGTACGCAGTGGGGAAGATTTCGGCATCATGGGAACCTCGCTGGAAAAAACTTTCCTGCTGGCGGCCAGCACCGATACCCGGATTGAGATTTTCCTCCTGGTGACCATTTCCATCCTGTTGGTGATCTCGATTGGGCTCTTCCTGGCCAACCGCATCACCCGGCCTCTGCTGCGACTGGTGCAGGCATCCAGCCAGGTGGCGCAGGGCAACCTGGCCGTGAAGGTGGACCCCCGCGGCGATGATGAGGTGGCGGTACTTTCCCATTCCTTTAACAACATGGTGGCCGGGCTGCAAGAAGGCTCGGTCTATCGCGACTTACTGGGGCGTACCGTTTCGCCGGAAGTGCGCGATCAACTGCGCCTGACGTTTTCCTCCGGCAATGTACGCCTGGAAGGCCAGGAAGCGGTGGCCACCGTGCTGATGTCCGACATTCGCTCCTTTACTACCCTCTCAGAGCAGGCTGACCCGGCCACGGTGCTGGCCTGGTTAAATGAATACTTCGGCATCCTGGTACCGATCATCACCTCGAATGGCGGGGTGGTTAATAAGTTTGATGGAGATGCCATGCTGGCTTTTTTTGGCATCCTGCCCAAAAAGCTCAGCCCGAAACAGGGTGCCCTGGGCGCCTGCCAGGCAGCCCTGGAGATGAAAGCCGCCATTGACCAATTGAACGCCGAACGTACCAGCCGCAGTGAGCCGCTGCTGATTACCGGCATCGGCCTGAATACCGGGGTGGTCATTGCCGGCGGATTGGGCAGCATTGACCGCCTGCACTACACCATCATTGGGGATACGGTCAACACCACCCAACGCCTGGAATCATTGACCCGCGATCTCTATCCTGGCACAGGCATCCTGGTGGGGCATTCGACTTACACTGCCCTGGCAGAGTTCCGCTCCTCCTTCGACTTGCTCCCGCTCGGCAGTTATGAGGTTAAAGGCCGCACCGAGCAGGTGCAAGTCTATAACCTGGTGGGTGTCAATAAAATCTCCCCCGAAAGCCCGGCATGATCTGGCGTGAGCGTATCCCGTGGTGGTTTGTTTTAGGTCTGGTAGCGGCGACCGGCCTGGTGTTGCTGGCCCTGTTGCTATATTCCAGCGGACGGCTGGGGAGCTCGCTGCTCTCGGGGGCGCTGCATTCGCCGTTTGCCGCGGATTATAGCGCTGACCCGCGCCGGCCGCGCCTGCCCCCGGTGAACCCTGTCATCCTTGAGGAAATCATCCAGGATGACATCTCCAATGAAGGCCAACCCCCACAGAACATCTGGGATCAACTGCTGACGCTCGTGCCCACCATCACCCCCTTCCTTACCGAGCCAGGGTCACCCACCCCCACGACAGCGATCGTGACGTTAACTCCTTCCCTCACCCCCTCGCAGGAGTTTTCTCCGACTGCCTCGTTCACCCTGCCGCCAGGGGTAACGCCGTCCGTCACCTTCACCTTTACTCCGACCCTGACCCCGACCATCACCCGGACGCCCACCCGCACCGCCACCTGGCCGCCCGGTTTCACCCCTTCCATCACCTTTACCCCCCGCCCGACTGCCACACCCCGTCCCACCCTGACGCCCAGCCGCACTCTCACCCGAACCCTGACCGCCACCTTTCCGCCGGGCTTTACCCCCAGCCTGACTTTCACCCCGAGCCTGACCTTCACCCTTACGCCGACCACCATCTGGAGCCGGACCTTTACATTCACCCCCACCTTTACCCTTAGCCCCACGCTCACGCCAACCCGCACACCCAGCCCAACCCTCACCCCCAGCCGAACCCCCAGCCCAACCCCCACCCCTACTCGCACTCCGACGGTAACTCCCTCGCTCACGCTTACCCCTACCCAGCATCCATATCCGGTTCCAACAGCTACCGAGCCAATCTACCCATAAGATGCCCCCCATCCTTTACCTTGCTGCTGGTTTGTTAGTTTTCATCCTGCCCGGTGCTGCCTGGCAGGCCTGGTGGCCCATCCGCCGTGCCGATCCGCTGGAAAAAATCCTGGAGGGCGCCGGGATCAGCGTTGCCCTGCTGACCCTCAGCGCCTATCTGTTATGGTTGGTGGAAGCCAAACTTGGAACGCTCAGCCTGGCG
>CALESS010000430.1 GCA_937907495.1 uncultured Anaerolineaceae bacterium | reverse complement strand
GTAATGCCGGGGCTGCCCTGGCGGGGATGTCGGGGGCGGTGGGGCAGAAGGCGATCATTTTTGCCCCGGCGAAAGCGCCGCCGGCGAAAATTGCCCAACTGCTGATTTTTGGCGCCCAGGTGATCCTGGTGGATGGTAATTATGATTCGGCATTTGATCTAACGATTGAAGCAGCCAATGAGTTTGGTTGGTATTGCCGTAACACGGGCTACAATCCCTTTACGGCAGAAGGCAAGAAGACTGCCGCCTTCGAAATCTGGGAGAGCATCTTGCGATTCCAGCCGAAAAATGCCAGGCCGCTGTGCATTTTTGTCTCCGTGGGGGATGGCAACATCATTTCCGGTATTCATAAGGGCTTTAAGGACCTGGCTGCCCTGGGTTGGCTGGAACAAATGCCGCGCCTGTTTGGGGTGCAAAGTGAATTATCGGCAGCGGTAGCCAATGCTTATTTTGCCGGGACGGAAGAAATCATCCCGGTGGCAGCCACCACCATCGCGGATAGCATTTCAAGCGATCTGCCGCGGGATGGGGTGCGGGCAGTGCGGGCCGCCACCCAGACCAAGGGAGCCTATCTGACCGTGCCGGATGGAGAAATTTACGGCGGCATCGCCCAGTTGGGCAAAGTGGGTATCTTCACCGAGCCAGCCGGTTCCACCGCCTACATTGGTATGTTGAAGGCTCTGCAAAGCGGCCTGGTGACCCCGGATGATCCGGTGCTGGTGATCAGCACGGGGAGCGGGCTGAAGGATATTCGGGCGGCCACAGCGGCTGTCAACCCGGCCCCGATTATTGAGCCGACGATGAAAGCGCTGAAAGCTCATTTACAGATGTAATCTGCTGGAATACAGGAGGAGGAAGGAGCAGCATGAAGCCAAAATACAGCATCATCGCCCCGGTCTATAACGAGGAAGAAAGCCTGCCAGTGTTATATGAGCGGGTTAAAGAAGTGATGGATTCCACAGGCGAAGCCTGGGAGCTGGTGTTAATTGATGACGGCTCGCGAGACCGCTCTGCGGAGCTGATGCGCAAGATGGCCGTGGAGGATGAGCGAGTGCGGCCGATTATTTTCGCCCGCAATTTTGGCCATCAGATTGCGGTAACGGCGGGGTTAGATTTCTGCCGGGGCCAGGCGGCGGTGATTATTGATGCGGATTTGCAGGACCCTCCGGAAGTGGTGTTGGAGATGATTGAGAAGTGGAAGCAGGGCAACCAGGTTGTTTACGCGGTGCGGGTGGAACGCGAAGGTGAATCTTGGTTTAAGAAGATGACGGCTTCCCTGTTTTATCGGATCATCTTCCGGATTACCGACATCAAAATTCCGCTGGATACGGGAGATTTCCGGCTGCTGGATCGAAAAGTGATTGATGTGATGGGCCATATGCGGGAGCGGCACCGCTTTTTGCGGGGAATGTCTTCCTGGGTGGGGTTCAAGCAAGCCGGGGTAGAGTATAAACGGGCAGCCCGCTTTGCCGGGGTGACCAAATACCCTTTCAAAAAAATGCTGAAACTGGCCCTGACGGCCATCACCAGTTTTTCCTACTTTCCGCTGCAATTGGCAACCTACCTCGGATTTGTAGCCGCCGGTTTGGCTGTGATTGCCATCCCGGTGGTGATCATCATGCGGCTGACGGGCAACCCGGCCTTCACCGGGCAGGCTTCCACCTTGCTGGCGGTTCTATTCCTGGGCGGGGTACAATTACTCTCGCTGGGGATTTTGGGGGAATACGTGGGACGGATTTATGATGAAGTAAAAGGGCGTCCGCTGTATGTGGTAA
>CALESS010000429.1 GCA_937907495.1 uncultured Anaerolineaceae bacterium | reverse complement strand
ATGCATTGGAAACTTGCCGCCAGGCCGTCTTTGGGCATCACCTGCATCAGCCCCACCGCTCCGCTGGATGAATAGGAGGATGGGTCGCCGCTGCTTTCCTGAGTGATCACCGCCGCAATCAGCGCCGGGTCCAGGCCTTGCTCCTGTGCGGCGCTTTCGATTAGCTCGCACCACTGGCGAATCTCTTCGGGAACCGCTGCGTTCAGCCCGCACCCCCGCGTGGATTTCTCCGCCTTGGGCGCAGGGGCAGGCGCGTTCGCCTCGGCCTGCGCCGACACCGGCTCCGAAACAATCGCCAGGCTGGAAAAACCCACCAGCAGCAAACATCCGAGTACAATTCCAGGGAAGATACATCCGCGCGCTGAGTTCATGTCGTGATCCTCATCTCAAACCGGTTCCAATAGGCTGCATCCCCATTATAGTATATATGTTCTATTTATTCAAGGAGTTCCATGCGCCTCTTTTCTACCTTTTTGGCTGTGCTGTGCCTCGTCGCCGCGCTGGTTGCCTGCGCCTCCCCCGCCCCGATTGCCTCCGGCTCTGCGGAGTGGGAAGTCACCCTGGTGGATCATTCCATCCGCCCCGCTCAGTGGCGTGTGCCCGCCAACCATTTACTGTCCGTCACATTGAAAAACGAAGACCCGCAGGCCCACACCCTCTATGTCCTCTCCCGCAGCTACGCCTCCCCCTGGGACGAAGCCGACCGCGCAGCGGTGATTGCCTCGGTGGAGGTCCCCGCCGGGGAGACGCTGCTGTGGCAGTTCACCTCTCCCCAGGCCGCCGGTGAATATGACGTGATCGCCGCCCCGCCCCTGGCCGAAGAAGGCATGGTCGCCGTGCTGCTGGTGGTGCAGCCCACCGAACTTAAATAAAAAAAACCCCTCCGCAATTGCGGAGGGGTAGGTTTACACGCTGAAGCTTACTGCAGGAAATTCCAGGGGTTCACTTTGCCGTATTCATCGCTCAGCATTTCATAATGCAGGTGGGGGCCAGAGGAGTTACCCGTGCTGCCCATCCCCGCGATGGCATCCCCCTGGTACACGTAGGAACCGCAGGCCACGTTGAGCGTGCTCAAATGCGCATACAGGGTCTGCCAGCCGTTGCCGTGATCCACCACCACCACGTTGCCGTAGCCCCAATCGTTCCAGCCCGCGTACACCACCACGCCGCTGTCCGCGGCGAAAATGGCGTTGCCCATCTTGCCGGCCACGTCAATCCCGCGGTGGTTGGTCTCCGGTGAATAATCAAAGCCGGACAGGTAGCGTTCTACCGAAGGCCAGACAAAAGTGCCCGTGCCCACCGGCCCATCCGTGATCGTGCCGCAGGCCCCTGGGCCAAAGATCTTAGCCACACCCGGGTTCTGGCGGGTGATGCGCGGCGCGCTCCAGGTCACAAATTCGCGGCGGCCGTTGGGGACCACCAGAAACGTCCCCGGCTCAATGTTCGGGTTGGCCCAATCACCCAAAGCATCGGGGTTCAGGTTGTTGCCCGGCCATTGGATGATGTCTTCGGGGGCCACGCCGTAAAAGCGCGCCACGGCGTTCAGCCCGTCACCCGCATTCCAGCGGTAATACACGCCGTCCACCGGCAAAATCACCAGTTCCTGCCCGGGCTGCAGCCGGTGAGGGTCGTCCACCAGGGTGTAATAATTGCCCCAGAGGATCGTCTCCGGCTTCAAGTTAAACTTTTCCGCGATGCCGAAAATGGTATCGCCTTTTTGCACGATATAGGTGGTCAGTTCGCCGCGCGGCTGCACCGGCAGAGAGGTATGCAGTTCCCGCAGGCGGGCGATGCCGCCGTCAAAAGCCCCGCTGCGCATGGGCTGCAGGGGCGGCTGTTTCAGCAAAGCGGTGGGCGCGGCCTGCGGCGCGGCGATGGCGACCTCGCTGGCGGTGTTGAACTCACCGCGCAGGTAAAACGTGCTCATCACCCAAATCACCAGCAGCACCAGCACAATCGAAGAAAGCGCCGTACCAAAGCGCAAAGCGGTTTCACCCAAACCCACACGCAGCAGGCTCTCCCAAATTTGGGCCCAATTCATTTTTGATCGCTGGGGGGATTCAGCCGTCTCCGGCCCGGTAGGCGCATCGCCGTCGTAATCTTGCCGCGGCGACGATGGCGTATCCATGTCGTTCATTGGTTCATTTCCTCTAAAAACCTTTATAACATATCCGTCAAGGCCGGTCAAGAACCCGCATCGCCTTTGCCCGCCTCACTCACCCGCAGAATCACCACCCCGGCGATCACCATCAGGCTGCCCACAATCTGCGTCAGGGTGAAGGATTCGCCCAAAAAGGCATAGGCCTGCACCGCCGTCAGCGAAGGTTCCATCGTCGCGATCAGATTAGCCACGCTGGCGGGCAAATAGGCCAGGCTCAGGGTGTAAAAGCCGTACCCACCGATGGTCGGCCCGGCGGCCAGCGCAAACAAGATCCCCCACCCGGCGCCGTCCATGGCCGGGAAAAACGTCCCACCCACCTGCAAAGGCGACTGCGCCAGCAGCACATTGCCCACCAGCAGCACCACCGCTGCCCCACCGAAGGCGTAGGTCAGGGCCGTCCAAGAAGGGATCCCGCGCCGGGCGGCTTCGCGGCCCATCAGACTGTAGCCCGCAAAGCACAGCCCCGCCCCCAGCCCGCAGATCACCCCCAGGGCGTTGCCGCGCCACATAGCCGGGTCGTGCGCCCCCGCCACCAGAATGCAGCCCAGCAGGCTCAAACTCACCGCCAGCAGCTTGGCTGCACCCAGCTTTTCGCCAAACAGGCGCCAGCCCAAAAACGCCGTGAAGGCGCTGGAATTGTAAGCCAACACCGTCGCCACCGCCGCCCCATTCAGCGCCACAGAAACGGTCCACAGGCCGTTAAATAACGCCATCAAGGCCCCA
>CALESS010000428.1 GCA_937907495.1 uncultured Anaerolineaceae bacterium | reverse complement strand
CCTTCCCATCGGCCTTCGGGAAGTTCCTGCCCTGATTTCTCAATTGCTGTACGAATCAACTCATATCCAATCTCTCTTTCTTCATCACCTCTCACCCAAAATTCTATTTTCCGATGGTCACGAACCGTCACCCCAATCCAGTTAATAATATTGTTTTCCGTTTTCATTAACTCATCATTGACACTCATAATCCCACCCAACAACCGATCCATCTCATCGGTTGTCAATTCTCTTCCAAAATCCCAGCTTAACGCTCCACCTCTCCCGGCTCGTGTTGGTAACAACATAACCATACCTTCCTGGTTATAAGCCCGTCCCCATTTTCTAGCAAAAGCCACAATGTTTTCAGTCGTTCCAATTTCATGCAAATTGAAAGAAGGCTCCGGGTTGCCCCATAGCCCCAGGGTATACTCAACATCGTCCTCCACCAAATGAAAGATCGGTAAATAATCGGATCGTAAAACTCCTTCGTGATATACCCATCCCATATCACTTTCACCAATCCGAATAGCGGATCCAACGTCTGACAATTCACCTCGAAATCAGGTGAACCCACTGGTGCTCCTTTTCCTAATCGGGTAATACTCTCTGGCAGTTTCCGTACCAATTAAATCCCCCAAACTCCGCTCCACCCGCATACTCCCCCAAACGCTACTTTCCTTCACCCCCACCAGGTCGCCCAGTGCAAACCGGCCGTCCTTCCAGGCTGCCCACTTTGCCGGCCCCAGAATCCGAATCTGTTTTTCAGCCGTCAGCCCGGCAAACAATTCCACTCCCGGTTTCACCTCGAAGTTGATTCCCGGCAATATCGGCACCATCGCACAACGGCAATTCGGGTGCCCGTCCAATTCCTCCTCCAGGCTGTGCTCCGTTCCGTGCATCGCCCAGCAGCAGCCACACGTTCGCTCATCCGCCGCACTGTGCCAGATCCAGCCACCCACCAGGCCTTTGTTCGCCTGGTAACTGGCCCGGGTTGCCTCCCGGTGCGCCCGCAGCGTTTCCGTCCTGGCAATGGTCAACGCCCGGCTCAAACCTATCCCCAGGGCTTTCTTCAGCATTCGCCCCACTTCCCAGGGGCTTTTCCCCAGCAGCAACCCCTCCAACAGGGCATTCTCAGCCGTCCGAACCCCCGCCGTTTGGTTGGGGTGCAAGAGGTCGAAGGTTCAAATCCTTTCGCCCCGACTTGATTAAAACGACCTGCGGGCCGTTTTCCCCTTAACCAAAAACCACCCGGCAACACAGGCCGGGTGGTCTTTTTCCTTAACTTACTTACCTTCTTTACTTTTCCTTCGACGGGCTGAACTCTCCCAGCACATTCTGCACCAGTTCATCCAGCTTCGCCGCCAGCGTCGGGCTTAAATCCACCCCCACCTCCAGCGATTCCGGTTGGATGCCCCACACGATCACCTCCTGTGGATATAAATCCCGCAGCCTGGCGGCCGCCAGAAAATCCGGCAGGGTTATTTCATGCGGTGAGACCTTCATCGCCATATATACCGGTACCTGCTCCCCGCTCCATCGGACAATCGTCCCCGGAGCGGCATGCAGTTCCACCGCGTCTACGATCACCAGGCGGTTCACACCTTCCAGGTAGTAGAGCAATCCCAGGCCAGCCGTCCCGCCATCCACGATCTCAACATCCGGGGGCAGGTCTGCATACTCCAGCAATTTCTGCACGACGTGAATCCCCACCCCTTCATCGGTCAACAGCAGGTTGCCCACGCCCAGGATCAAATCTTTGGCCATCAAACGACCTGGATAACCTTAAGCTCTTTACCGTCCGGGTCCAGCAGATGCACCGCACAGGCCATGCAGGGATCAAAGGAGTGAATGGTGCGCAGCACTTCCACCGGCTGATCCGGGTCCAGCAGCGGCGTGCCCACCAGTGAGGCTTCATACGCACCCGGCAGACCCTTTGCATCCCGTGGAGAACCATTCCAGGTGGAAGGCACGATGGCCTGGTAATTGGCAATCTTGCCATCCTTAATGTGGATCCAGTGTCCCAGGGCACCGCGCGGAGCCTCTGACCAACCCCAGCCTATGGCTTCCGCCGGCCAGGTGGAGGGTTCCCAGTGATCATTTTCGTGGGTCTGGTAATCTCCCCGGCCTATGTTGCCTGCCAGTTCCATCGTCCATTCTTCCAACTTTTCGGCGATGACCACCGTTTCCACACAGCGGGCAGCAATCCGCCCCAGGGTGGAGAACAGAACTTCCGGTCCTACTCCCAGTTTTCCCAGTACCGCATTCACCCAGTACTGAACCCGCTCGTGACCGGAGGCATAAGCAATCAACATCCGGGCCAGCGGACCAACTTCCATGGCTTTGTTATCGTAGCGTGGCGCCTTGAGCCAGGTATATTTCTTTTCGGTATCCACAAACTCGAAGGGTGGCGTTGGGCCGGTGTAATTGGGCGTGGTTTCTCCCACCCGCGGGTGCAGGCCAGCGCTCTCGTCACTGTATGAATACCATGAGTGGGTCACATACTCTGCAATCAGGTTTTCATCCAGCGGTAACACCTTGCTCAAGTCACGGTTCAAAATTACACCCCGCGGGATGAATAGATCACCCAGGCCTTCACCCACCGCATCTGTCTGGGGGAAATCTCCGAATGACATGAAGTTCCCCAGGCCCTCACCCATTCCCGCCCATTCCAGGTAGAAGGGAGCGACTGCCAGCACATCGGGCAGGTAAACCTTATCCACAAAATCTTTGGCTTTCTTGAATAGGTCCAGCAGGAAGGCGATCTTATCGGCGTTCAGGGCTGCTGTGCTATTCGGGTTGATGGCATTCGCCATCCCGCCCACCAGGTAGGTCTGTAAATGCGGATTTTTTGTTCCCAGAATTGCATGGGCTTTGATCACTTCCCGCTGCCAGTCTAATGCTTCCAGGTAGTGGGCTACCGCCATCAGGTTGGCTTCCGGCGGAAGTTTGTAAGCCGGGTGACCCCAGTAGGCATTGGCAAAGATCCCCAATTGACCACCGGAAACAAACGTTTTAATCCGCTCTTGCACACCGCGGAAGTAATCCGCGCTGGATTTCGGCCAATCCGAAATGGACTGGGCCAGTTTGGAGGTCGCCTCCGGGTCTGCATCCAACGAGCTGACGATATCAACCCAATCCAGGGCATGCAGGTGATAGAAGTGAACGACATGATCTTGAACATATTGGATGGCTTCAATGATGTTCCGGATCAGACGGGCATTCGACGGGATTTTAATTTGCAGGGCATCTTCAACAGCTCGCACGGAGCTGAGTGCATGTACCGTCGTTCAAACACCGCAGATGCGCTGGGCAAACGTCCAGGCATCGCGTGGATCCCTCCCTTTCAAAATCACTTCAATTCCACGCCACATCGTGGTGGAAGACCAGGCCTTGGTGATTTTTCCATCGGCCACTTCCAGTTCAATGCGCAGGTGCCCCTCAATTCGGGTAATAGGATCAATGACGATTTTAGGCATTGGCTGACTCCTTCAGGGTATTGGGTTGAATTTCTTTTTGTTTCCGGGGTGCAGGGAGGATTGGCAGAAAACGGACTGCCAGGTCAAACATGATCAAGCCCAGGCACGTTAACCCTACCGAAACGGCTATTTCCGGCAGGGAAGGCAAGTAATACCCGCCCTCAAAAAAGATCAGGGCGGCATTCATGCGATTCAAAATCAACCCGCCCATGGTGAAAAATGCTGCCCAGGTGATGCCGTGTAGATCATTTCGTGTCCGAGGATCGGCAAAGAACAGGATGGGAACAATCACCCCACCGACCATTTCAACAATAAACATGGTGGTGGCGGCTCCCCCTTCCAGTAATAATCGGTACTCCCCGGTGATTAAGAGTTCCGCAATTCTCACCACCAGGTAGAGGCCAAGCACATAGGGTACAGATTTGGTCAACCGGGAAACCAGTTTGAGTTCAAACGGATAACCATAGGTCCGGGCTGAATGAAAAGACTCAAAAACCGTCATCGCCAGGCCAGCCGCCACCGCCGTCAAAAAGAAATAGACCGGCAAGAGGGGTGAATACCAAAGCGGATGAACCCGGTGCGGCAGGATGGTCAGCATCGTCCCCAGGGTGGATTGATGGAGCGTAGAAAGCGTCACACCCAATACAATCAACGGAATCATGATGCTGCGTATCAGCTTTAGCGGCACTTTCCAATTGAGCGCCTCGAACAGAATCGGGCTGAATTCCAGCGCCAGCACCGTTAAATACAGCATCACGCACCAGCCAATTTCAAATAGCGGTGAGTGAATGTTGCTATAGATCAGCAAATGCCAGATGCGCTGCGGCTGGCCAAGGTCTACCAGCAGGGTTAAAGCTGCCAGAAGGTAGCTGATGAACCCGGTGAGGATGGTGGGGCGGATGATGGGGTAGAACTGCTTCAAATTGAATAAATAGACCACAGCCGCTACTGTAAAAGCTCCCGCGGCCAGGCCGATCCCACTCATCATATCAAAACTGATCCACAATCCCCAGCCCCGCCCATCATTCAGATTGGTGGTCGGGCCGAGTCCTACAATCCATCGCCAGACAGCCACCCCCATCCCCAGCGCACCCAAAACCCAGACCAGGATCATACCCGGGCCAAGCCGGTAATTTCGCATTTCCAGTTTTCCGATGCGAATTCCCATCTTAAGCCTCCTTCTCGGGCTTTTCGGTTGTCTTACGGTGGGTGAAGAGGTAAGCCCCGGTGCTCAAGGTGATCATGGCTCCCACCACCCACGGCACCGCTTTCATGTACGGCCAATCGAGGGTGGGTAATGCTGTATCATCCAGTTCGGGAAAACCCAATTTCTCCGCACTCACGCCGGCAATATATAACATCGAGGTCCCCCCCGCCTCCGTCTCACCATACACTTTATTCACGTAGCCCGGGTTACTGACCAACCGGGTATGCGCTGTATCCAGCATTTCACCCCGGGTCCCGGAAATCAAGGCCCCAGTCGGGCAAGCGGCGCCGCAAGCAGGCTCTTCCCCTTTCGCCAATCGGTCAGCGCAGAAATCACATTTCTGGATCAGTGGCAACGCTTTATCCCATTGGGATTTGGGAATGCCAAATGGACAGGCCGCCATGCAGTACCGGCATCCAATGCAGCGATCGGCATGATAAATTACCGGGCCGTCCGCCGTTTTTTCCAGCGCAGCCACCGGACATACCGACACACAGGCGGGCTCAATACAGTGCATGCACTGGTTTTTGACAAAGGACATCTCATCGTCTGCCTTGTAGATCTTTATCATCGTCCAGGTGTAGGCGCTCAAATCCTGGGGAGCCTCATACAACCCGGAGGCATCCGTTTCCTTGGGCAGGTTGGAGCGCTCCTTGCAGGCCGTCTGGCAAGCCCGGCAGCCAACGCACTTGGTGGCATCGTACAACATGGATGCACTGTTTTCTGCTTCCAGGCTCTTGCTGCTGGCGGGCAGCGGAGTGGCAAGCATCGCCACGCCGCCCAGCCCTGCCCCGGCCATCTTAAAGAAATCTCTACGACTAATCGGCATGATAACCTCCCTTATTCATGCGAGGAAGAGTGATCATCTTCCCCATGCTCTTGAGAAGGTTCATCCTCGGCGATCTCGGGGGTAATCCCCTTGGTTCTTTGGGTCATCACAGAATAACCGAAGGCCAGAGCGGCCCCTGCCACAACGCCGATTGTGCCTGCGGTCAGGGCGGCCCCTTCCGGGGTAACACCTTCTTTCTGGGTTCCCGCCGGAGCATACACGGTGGGCGGGGTCTGATCTTGCAGTTTCACCGGCACATAGGTCGGCATCTCCCAGAAATCCGGCTCGGAGCAGCCAATGCAGCCGTGCCCTCCGCCCACCGGCCAGTTCACACCTTCGTTCCACCTCACAGAGGGGCAGTTGTGAGATGTAACCGGGCCTTTACAGCCCATCTGGTACAGGCACCAGCCATTCTGATGATATACATCCCCCCAGGCGCGAACGAATTCTCCCTTGTCGAAATGACCCCGGCGCTCACAATTGTCATGAATTAAAGCGCCGTAGGCAAACAACGGGCGGTGCAGATCATCCATGGCTGGCAAAGCTCCAAAGGTCAGGAAGTGTACGACCGTTGCCGTCAGGTTGACCACATTGTGCGGGCAGCCGGGCAGATTCAATACAGGCTTATCTTTCACCAGGTCCATTACCCCTACCGCATTCGTGGGGTTGGGGGCGGCCTTGGGGATGCCGCCAAAAGCAGCGCAGGAGCCAACGGCAATTACTGCCACCGCGTTCTGGGTTGCCTCTTGCAGGATATCCCCCGCACTGCGTCCGCCGATGCAACAAAAAGCCGCAGTCTCACCAATCGGGATGGAACCTTCCACAATCAGCAGGTATCCACCTTCGGCAATGGTTTTGGCTTTTGCTTCTTCAGCCGCCCGGCCGGCAGCCGCCATGATCGTCTCGTGATAATCAATGGAAAGCGTTTCCAACACCACTTCCGCGGCGGATGGCCGCGAAGCCCGCAGGAAGGACTCCGTACAGCCGGCGCAATCCTGGAACTCCAGCCAGATTACCGGGGTGCGCCTGACCGTATCCAGTGCCCGGGCAATCTGGGCGCTCACCGCCTTGGGCATTGCCAGCGTGGCAGCCATCAACGTACAGAACTTCAAGAAGTCCCGCCGGTTCAAGCCCTGTTCCTCCAAATTCTCAGAAATACTCTTTGGTTTTGGGATCATAGCTTTTTTCCTTGGTATCAATCGTGATGGGGAAAAGAAATGGCAACAAAAATGCAAATGTGCACGTCCAAGTGAACATTAGGATGATAATAGCATTCTGGAAGCTGGAAATCTATCAGGAAGTCACCCATATTTTAAGCGAGTTTTGCACTTTCTTGTCAGGGAAATCCTGACAACCCCGGCCCTTTTCGTTTATAATAGTATTCAGGCTCGCACTCCAGCTTTGCACTTTCTCTAACGACACCCTGAATGGAAATTTCGGCAGCCCTGGCAACCGTCCTGCGAATCAATCCTTATCCATCCTTTATTCGTACAGAGCGAGAATCATGGAAGCTACCCAATCCCCCGATAGTGTAATTTCTCCCTCCACCAACCTGGCGAACACCCCGCCCCGGGAAGTGGAAATCCTCAATTCGATCTTTCGCATCCTGGGCACTACCAGTTCCCTCGCCGAGACGCTCGAGAAAGCCCTTGAATTTGTGCTGGCTATGATTGATTCGGCTGTCGGTTGGGTTTGCCTGCACGAGCAGGAAGAAAAGTGCTATTCGTTTGTCGGCTACAAGGGGTTATGCTTTTCCAACCAGGGTGGGCCTTCGCCTTGCCTGGTGAGTTGCGTCTGCGACCGGGTGCGGAAGACCCGGGAAATCGTCATCGTCAGCCAGTTGACCAAGGGCTGCCCTCTCTTGCTCATCAAAAACGAGGACCAGCCGGAAGAGTTGATTGTGGGTCATGTTTCCGTTCCCCTCGTCGCCAATACCCGCCTCGTGGGCCAGCTTAACATCGCCTTCAATGACCCGCAGCACATTCGCCAAGCAGATATTGACCTGTTGCGAACCGTTGCACCCCACCTGGGAGTAGTCATTGAAAACGCCCGTCTCTGGGAGGAGCTTCACAAAAAAGAGACCCGCCTTAAAAAGCTGTTAAATAGCGTGGTAAACGCCCAGGAGGAAGAGCGCCAGCGCATCTCTCGCGAGCTGCATGATGAAATGGGGCAAAATCTCACCTCCCTGCTGATTGGCCTGCGGATATTGGAACATGCGGATAATTGTTCAGAGAAGGAAACGGTCATCAGCGGGATGTCTCGCACCGTCACCGGCATGATTTCTTCGATCCATGACCTAGCCCTGGAGCTGCGACCCGCCTCCCTGGATGACCTGGGTTTTGAAGAACGGCTGGGCGTCCTGCTCGACCGGGA
>CALESS010000427.1 GCA_937907495.1 uncultured Anaerolineaceae bacterium | reverse complement strand
AACGCGCCGGGCGGAAGTTTGGTAAAATAATAAGCATACAACTTGAAATGAAATACGGCTAACTACGATAGGAGGGAGCCTTCAAATGGAGAAGGAACAAAGCCTAAAAATTTATAACCAAATGGTGGTCATCCGGCGCCTGGAAGAACGCGCGGCGGAGCTTTACCAGGCTGGCAAGATTGGCGGTTTCCTGCACCTGTATATTGGGCAGGAGGCAGTCAGCACCGGGCTGGTGGCAGCCCGCACCCCGGAAGACCGTTTTATCACCGCCTACCGTGACCATGGCCTGGCCATTAATGTGGGCATCCCCGCCAACAAAGTCATGGCGGAGCTGCTCGGCAAGGCCACCGGGGTCTCCAAAGGCAAGGGTGGCTCCATGCACATGGCGGATGTAAACCTCAACTTCTGGGGCGGGCATGCGATTGTGGGTGCTCACCTGCCGATAGCCGCCGGCCTGGCGCTGGGGGATGCCTACCGCGAGACCAAAGGTGTTACGGTTTGCCTGTTTGGCGATGGCGCCACCAATATCGGCTACTTCCACGAGGCGCTCAACCTGAGCAAAGTCTGGAATCTGCCGGTGCTGTGGGTCTGCGAGAACAACCGCTATGGCATGGGCACGTCGGTTGAACGGGCTTCGGCGGTCTCGGAGATCCGTCAGAAGGCAGAAGGTTACGATATGCCCAATGAGCGGATTGATGGCATGGATGTGATGGAAGTGTATCAAACTGCCAACCGCCTCCTGGAGAGAATCCGTGGCGGGTCAGGGCCGATCTTCCTGGAAATTACCACCTATCGCTTCCGCGGCCACTCGATGGGCGACCCGGAGCGCTACCGCAAGCCGGAGGAAATTCATAAATGGCAGGAGAGCGACCCGATTGGTATTTTCCGCCGCTACCTGCTGAAAGAGGAGATCGCCACTCAGGCTGAGCTGGACGAGCAGGATGACCTGGCGGAGACTGAGGTAACCGAAGCGGTGGAATTTGCCGAATCCAGCCCGGAGCCGGCGCCGGAAGAACTTTTCGCCAATATCTATGTGGAAGAATAAGGGAGACGGCCATGGCAAGAATAACGATGCGTGAAGCCATTTCCCAGGCCTTGTGGGAAGAGATGGAAAGCAACCCGGATGTGTTCATCCTGGGTGAGGAAGTGGGAGTGTGGGGGGGGACTTATGCGGTGACCAAGGGGTTTTATGATCATTTTGGCCCCAAACGGGTACGCGATACACCCATTGCTGAGGCTGCCATTATCGGGGCGGCGATTGGCGCTGCCATGACGGGTTTACGACCCGTGGCGGAACTGATGACGATCAACTTTGCTTTTTCGGCAATGGACCACATCGTCAATGAGGCTGCCAAGATGCACTATATGTTCGGCGGACAGATGCTGCTGCCCCTGGTCATCCGCACCGTTGGCGGCGGGGGCAGGCAACTAGGCGCCACCCACAGCCAGACCCCGGATGTCATCTTCGCCCATTTCCCTGGCTTGAAGGTGGTAGCCCCCGGCACCCCGGCGGATGCCAAGGGCCTGCTGAAATCGGCCATCCGCTCCAACGATCCGATCTTTTTCATCGAGCATGCCACCCTCTACCAAACCCGCGGCGAAGTTCCAGAAGGCGATTACACTGTCCCCATCGGAAAATCCACCGTGCAACGCCAGGGGCAGGATGTAACCATCGTCACTTACAGCAAAATGTTGGAAACCTCGTTCAAAGCGGCGGAGGAATTGGCAAAGGAAGGCATCGAGGTTGAGATTGTTGACCTGCGCACCCTGCGCCCGCTGGATATGGAGCCGGTATTTGAATCTTTCAAGAAGACCAACCGGGCAGTGATTGTGGAAGAGGGTTGGAAATCTTTCGGGGTGGGCGCGGAAATCTCCACCCGCATTTACGAAGAAATGTTTGATTATATTGATGCTCCCATTCAACGCGTAGCGCAGAAAGAAGTACCGCTGCCCTACAACCGAACGCTGGAACAAATGGCGCTGCCGCAAGTGGAGGATGTGATCCGGGCGGTCAAGGAGGTGTTGTAATGCCTGAAACGATCAGTATGCCCAAGCTGGGCTTTGACATGGCCGAAGGTCTGCTCGTCCGCTGGGTGAAGTTGGAGGGTGAGGCCATCAACAAAGGGGATGTGCTGGCCGAAATTGAAACCGACAAGGCAACTGTGGAGGTGGAATCCTCTGCCAGCGGCACCGTAGCCCGGCACCTGGTAGAAAAGGGAACTTCCGTTCCGGTAGGGACACCGATTGCGCTGATTGCCCTGGCCGGGGAAAAGGTGGAGGAGGTGGCTGCCAGCGCCCCTGCAAGCGGCACAGGCAAGGAAACAACAGAAACTCCTGCTCCGCGAAAGGAAGCCGCGGCGGGAGAGGCCAGCGCTCCGGCCCCGGCGCCAACCTCCAGCCCTGAGGCAGAGCCTGCGGTGAGCGGAGGGGTTAAAGCCTCTCCCCTGGCCCGCAAAATGGCGGTGGATGCCGGGCTGGACCTGCGCAGGATGCGCGGCAGCGGACCGGATGGCCGCATTGTGAAGCGGGATGTGGAAAACGCCCTCAAAGCTCTACCCGCCGACCTTGCAGCACAA
>CALESS010000426.1 GCA_937907495.1 uncultured Anaerolineaceae bacterium | reverse complement strand
TACCTCCAATAATCCTATTTCACTGGCCCTGCTGGCCTAATTTCAGCCAAACCCGGTCCAGCCCACGGCGCACAAGGTTGCGCACCATATACTTGCGATAACGCGCACTGCCCCGGACATCATCAATCGGGTTGCAGGCATCCATGGCTGCCACGGCTGCAGCATCCAGGGTATCCGCCGTAATCATCTGGCTGCCCAGCACCTCGGTCACGGCTCCCACTTCCAGCGGAACCGGGGCGACAGATGCCAGCGCCACCCGGAAATGGAATCCGGAGGCAAGGGCAGCATCCGGGTAAGCCAGGACCGAAACCCCCACAATGGAAAGATCGCTCAATTTATTGCGGCCCAGCTTGACGTAATGCCCCACATTTCCCACCGGCGGAACGGGCAGCTTGAGGGCCGTTACCACATCCCCCGCTTTCAATGCCGTCCGGCCTGGCCCTTTGAAGAAGGCAGCCAGTGGTTCATCCCGCAGACCATCCACGCCATGAACTTCCAGCACGCCTTCATATAACATGCAGGCGCCGCTGGTATCGCCGGCGGGAGAAGCATTGCAAATATTCCCGATAATGGTGGCTCGCGAGCGAAGTTGATAGCTGGCTACCGTCTGGGCCGCTTCTACCAGCAATGGGTACAACCGGGCAATTTCCGGCTGACGGATCACCCGGTTCATGGGCACAGCCGCCCCGATGCGCAAGCCGTTGACAGGGTCATAAACCAGGTCGTTCATGCCGGGCAGGCTTTTTACATCCACCAGGTACTTATCCTTCCAAAAACCATCGCGCATTCGCACAAAGGTATCAGTTCCACCCAGCAATGGGCGCGCCTCGCCTGCGTGCTGCGCTAGAAACTGGCTGGCTTCCACCAGCGAAGCCGGTTTGATGTAATCAAACTCCGGAAGTCCAGGATGCGGATTGAGCATATTGCACTTTCCTCTCTATAAAGAATGTCTCTCAGGTCATGCTCCCCACCAGGGAAAAAGCCAAATACTCCAGACGGCTTTTCAGGCTGATGGAGGAAAAAAACAAGGTGTTCCAGTCCAATTCCAGAACACCCCGACCCTCACAGGTTATAAAACGAATGGCTCACCGGTCAGCCCAGCCAACCCACGAGCGCCCCACTCCCCAACCGAATGCGTTACCAATCTACTCATCATCCGCAGCATACCTTTGAAAACCAGCGAAAACCAATTTTGTTACGCTCCATTGCAGTTGCACAACGCGATCAAGGGGGTGGGAAAATCAAAACGAGAAGCCCAAAAACCATTGGACTAAAAAATGATAGCACAAACAAAAGAGCCTTACAAGTAGTTGTTAGACAATCGGCCAAGAAAGTGAAGAAAATCACTTACCTGGCATGAAAACACGGCAAAGAAAGTGATATTTGGATATTGGAATATTTGCAGAATCCAGCCAAATTTGTCTGACCTCTGATTGACAGCGGATTATTTCATGCTATACTCTCATTAAACCATCACAGTAAGAAAAAAGGATCTCGTAATGAAAATTGATCTGCCGACCCCTGTATCTGTGGAAGAAATCAAGATTGATGTGCGCGAAATTGAAGCCATCCTTTCTTCCCCCCCGATGAACCTCCCTCCCTGGCCCGAAGCCCAGGTTACGCTTAAAGATGGCCGTATTGTTTACATTCGCTCCATCCAGGAAAGCGATATTCGCCCCATGCTGGGCTACCTTGAACGGGTCATGAAAGTTGAAAAAGACTTCTACGATATTGTCGGTGTGCGCGTCTATGGTGAAGTCCTCGCCCTGCTCCGCAAGCGCCTGAAAGATCCCTTCACCATGGTGGGCTTGATTGATGGTGAATGGCTGGGCTTTGCCAACGGGCGTGTTTGGGATCAAGACGTTGCCGTCAGCCTGCACACCCTCACCTTCTCCCGCCGGGCACGGCTGGGCTGGCCGATGTATTACGCCAAAACCTATTATGCGATGGAAATTCTGAAAGTGAAGGAATGGTGGTCCACCTTCGAAAGCTATAACGGCTGGCGGATGGCAGGCCTGGCAATGGCTCAACCCACCAAACCCTTCCCCCAATATCAGCATGAATTGGGCGGAGCCAAAATTTTCTACCTGACGCAGGATATGTGGCAAGGCCGCATCAAAGAATTCTGCAAGCAGACCATCGGCGACGACCTCAACTTCAATGTCTCACCTGAAGTGCGCGCCGCCAACGCCAACTTCCGCGTCCCCGAGACTTTGGACCTCTAACCCCACGCTGTGATTCAATCAGCCTTCTCTTCCTATAACTCTGGGGGGAGGAGGCTTTTCTTTTATGACAACTATTTGTGACAATCAGGTAATTTGTCATACAAATCACCCGAAAAAGGTTAGTTGATTATTGGTTGGTTTCCATGTTATATTGAAACGTATTAAGTTGCTTTTCTAAATCAACTTCATATAACCAACGTGATATCTTTTTTCAAATGGGCAGCCTTTAAAATCATTAACCATTGCCCTTCCGGCAATCGTTTTCCATTGAACCCATTCTTGTTTCCCCAGGAGTGATTATGGCAACAATCAGAACCCAAATTCGCAGTGGTGTTTATTATGACTCCGCCAGGTTGATGCAATTACAGCGCTCCCTGGCTGCTTTCCCCGGTGTATTGGATGCGGGTGTGGTGATGGGTACAGATTCCAACAAAGAATTGCTAACCCATATTGATCTCGCCTCCCCCGAAGTTCTTTCCGCCAGGCCGGATGACCTGGCAATTGTCGTTAAAGCCGAATCGGAAGAGATCGCGCTGGATGTCATCAGCAAAGTGGATGAGCTGCTTGCCGCCCGAAAATCGGATTTGGACCAGGAATATCTTCCCCGCAGTCTGGAGACTGCGGTGGAAATGTTACCAGAGGCCGGTTGGGTGATTATTTCTGTCGCTGGCCGCTATGCTACCGGCGTCACCCGCGAGGCTTTGCGCCTGGGCCGTCATGTTCACCTTTTCAGCGATAATGTTTCCGTTGAGGATGAAATTGCCCTCAAGAAAGAAGCCCGGGAATTAGGTTTGCTGGTGATGGGCCCGGATTGCGGCACCGCCATGGTAGATGGCATCGGCCTGGCCTTCGCCAACAAAATTCGCAAAGGGCCGATCGGCATCGTGGCCGCGGCTGGCACAGGTCTCCAACAGGTCGCCTGCCGCATCCACCAGTTGGATGGTGGGATTACTTTCGGCATCGGCACGGGTGGCCGCGACCTTTCTGAAAAGGTTGGCGCCATTACCTTCCTGATGGCCCTGGATGTACTTGCCCGCGACCCCGAAACCAAAGTCATCGTCCTCACATCCAAACCACCTTCACCCAAAGTGGCAGAGGTGGTCCTGAAAGCCGCCCGCAAAGCAGGTAAACCTGTGGTGGTCAACTTCATCGCCCGGGCCGTAACGACCATGCGCGATGGCAACCTGTTCTTCGCCACCGGGCTGGATGACGCTGCCCGTCTGGCCGTGGAACTGGTTCACAACCCACCCACGCTCACCGGGGATTCCGACCTGCCCACCGAGAAATTCACCCCCCAACAAAAATACTTCCGTGGTTTATTCTCCGGCGGCACGCTTGCCTATGAAGCCCAGCACATCCTGGCCGGGTATATCCCCCGGGTTCTGGCCAATGCCCCCATCAACAAAGAGTTCAAGCTGCCAGATGCCTTTGTCAGCCAGGAACATTGTATCGTGGATCTCGGCGAAGATGAATTCACCGTTGGCCGCCTGCATCCCATGATGGATAACGAACTGCGCATTCGTCGCCTGTATGAAGAAGCCCGCGACCCTGAAGTTGCGGTCATCATGTTGGATGTGGTGATTGGCTACGGCTCACATCCGGACCCGGCCAGCGAAATTGCCCCGGCCATCCAAAAATGTATCGCAGAAGCGAAAAGTGCAGGTCGCCACCTGGAAGTTGTCTGTGTAGCCACCGGTACAGACGAAGACCCGCAAAATCTTGATCATCAAATCGAGCAATTAAAGCAGGCCGGTGCCTGGGTGGATACCAGCAAC
>CALESS010000425.1 GCA_937907495.1 uncultured Anaerolineaceae bacterium | reverse complement strand
TGACGAAGTAAAAGCTTCACTCCGCCAGACCGGGCAGGAGGCTTCGCAATCCATCCACGGCCTCTCACGGGAAATTACGGCTGATCCGGTGGAAGCCCCGCCGGAGAACAACATTTTACCGCCCGCTCCCCCTCCTCCTGACCCGGATGGGCAGCCGGGCAGCAAATAGGTTCCATTAAATAAAAAAACAGGGAAGGCTGGATGGATCAATGCCTTCCCTGTTTTTGATGGTTTAGGAAGGTAAATTCGTTTTGGGGTAGAGGACGCGGTTGTCGAAGCTGGTTAGGGCTTTCATATAGTTTGCCCTTTCAAAGGCGCTGGCATCCGCCACGGCCTTCTGGCTCATGCTGCCCATCATCTGCCGGATGGACGAGTATTCAAATTCGAGCATCCAGGCTTCCATATCCGCCAAAATCTCCGCTGCCCGCTCAGGCCCCTTGGCGATGAATTCGGAAGCGATCTGGGTGATGCTGGCCCCAGCCATCACCGAGCGCAGGACATCGTTGGCGGTATGCACACCGCTGGTCATCGCCAGGTCCGCCGCAATGCGGTCGTAGAGGATGGCCACCCAGCGCAGGGGCAGGCGGAGTTCTTCCGAGGTGCTCAGGTGCAGGGTGGGAACCACTTCCAGGGTCTCGATATCCAGGTCGGGTTGAATGAAGCGATTGAACAGCACCAGTCCACTGGCGCCGGCCTTCACCAGGCGGCTGGCAAAGGAGGGTAAAGCAGTGAAGAACGGGCTGAGTTTGACCGAAAGGGGAATGTTGATTTGCTTGCGCACATCCCCCACCAGGTCCACATACGCTTGCTCCTGGTCCTGGCTGGTCATCTGCGGGTCGGTGGGCACATCGTAGATATTCAGTTCGAGGGCATCTGCGCCCGCCTGTTCAATCTTTTTGGCGAATTCCACCCAGCCGCCGGTGGAAATACCGTTCAGGCTGCCGATAATCGGAATCTGGACGGCTTCTTTGTGACGCCGCAGCAGGTTGAGATATTCTTCCGGGCCAACGTTGTAGTGGCCCAAATCCGGGAAGTAGGTGAGGGCTTCCGCATAGGTTTCCGTGCCCTGTTCCAGGAAGAAGTTCAACGCCTTACTCTCATGCTCGATCTGTTCTTCGAACAGGGAGTACATTACTACTGCCCCAACCCCGGCATCTTCCAGCCTGCGCACGATATCCACTTTTTTGGATAGGGGAGAGGCAGAGGCGACCAGCGGGTTTTTCAACTGGATTCCCAGGTACGTTGTGCTTAGGTCAACCATTTTTCCTCCATTTTGGTCTGGCTCTGGCCGGGGAGGTTAGCTCCTCCGGCCAGATGGATGAATTTCCGAGTTTTACGGGTTGCGGGCCTTGTATTCGATGGCAGCCATCTGGCTGTAGAGTTCCCAGCGCTTGGTGACATCTTCCCGGGCGGCGCGCATTAATTCTTCGGCCCGAGCTTCGTCGCTCTGCAGCAGCATGCGGTAGCGGGTTTCGTTGTAGGCGTATTGTTCCACCGGAACGGTAGGCTCTTTGCTGTCAATGATCAGCGGGTTCTTGCCTTCATCAATCAGCACCGGGTTATAGCGGAACAACGGCCAGATGCCGGATTGAACGGCCAGGCGCTGCTGATCGAGCCCCTTGCGCATATCAATGCCGTGGTTGATGCAGTGAGAATAGGCGATGATGAGGGACGGGCCGTCGTAGGCTTCCGCCTCCAGCACTGCCCGCAGGGTTTGCTGGTCATTGGCGCCCATGGCCACCTTGGCGACGTAAATATAGCCATAGGCCATGGCGATCAAGCCCAGGTCCTTCTTGGGCAGGTTCTTGCCGCGGGCGGCAAACTTGGCCACCGCAGCGCGCGGGGTGGATTTGGAGGATTGCCCACCAGTGTTGGAGTAGACTTCCGTATCCAGCACCATGATGTTGACGTTCCGGCCGGAAGCCATCACATGATCCAGGCCGCCATAACCGATGTCATACGCCCAGCCATCTCCACCGAAGATCCAAACGCTCTTCTTGACGAGCGCATCTGCCACACCGAGCAGCAAGGTGGCTTTGGGGTCAGAGATGGCCGAGAGGCGGTTCTTGAGGATGGTGACGCGTTCCCGCTGGCCGATGATGCCTTCTTCGGTGGATTGATCCGCTTCCAGCAGGCCTTTCACCAGGTCTTCGCCCAATTGAGGCACAAGCTGGGCCAGCAGTTCCCCGGCGAATTCAATTTGCTTATCCAGCGTCAGGCGCATGCCCAGGCCGAATTCGGCATTATCTTCAAACAGGGAGTTCGACCAGGCCGGGCCGCGGCCGGCGGGGTTGACAGCGTAGGGGGTGGTGGGCAGGTTGCCGCCGTAAATGGAGGAGCAGCCGGTGGCGTTGGCGATGACTGCCCGGTCACCGAAGAGCTGGGTCACCAGTTTGATGTAGGGGGTTTCACCGCAGCCAGAACAGGCGCCGGAGAACTCAAAAAGCGGCTGCAAGAGCTGGGAATTCTTGATGGTGGTGGGGGCAAAGGCGGTGCGGTCTACTTCGGGCAGGGACAGGAAGAAATCCCAGTTTTCTGCTTCGGTTTCGCGCAGCGGAAGTTGATCGGCCATATTGACGGCTTTGCGTCCGACCTGGGTTTTATCCTTGGCCGGGCAGGCTTCCACGCACAGGCCGCAGCCGGTGCAATCTTCCGGGGCCACCTGGATGGTGTAGCTCATGTTGGGCAGCTCGCGGAACTTGGCATCCATGTGTTTGAAGGTGGCCGGAGCGCCTTCCAGTTCCGCCGGGTCATAGACCTTCATGCGGATGACGGCATGCGGGCAGACGAAAGCGCATTTGCCGCACTGGATGCACAGATCAGGCTCCCAGACGGGGATTTCAAGGGAGATGTTGCGCTTTTCCCACTGGGTGGTGGCGGTGGGGAAGGTGCCATCCACCGGCATGGCGCTGACGGGAAGCTGATCGCCCTGGAAGGCCATGATGGGGCCAAGCACATTCTTGACGAAATCCGGGGCGGCTGCGGGAACGGCACTGCGGCGGGTAAAGGTGCTGGTGATTTCGCCGGGCACTTCCACCTTTTTGAGGTGTGCCAGGGTGCTATCCACCGCATCAAAGTTCTGCTGCACCACGGCTTCGCCGCGCTTGCCATAGGTCTTCTGGATGGATTTCTTGATCTCGGCGATGGCCTCGTCGCGGGGCAGGACGCCGGAAATGGCAAAGAAGCAGGTCTGCATGATGGTGTTGATGCGTCCTCCCATGCCGGTTTTGTGGGCAACGTCGTTGGCATCAATCACATAGAACTGCAATTTCTTTTCAATGATATCTTGCTGCACTTCGCGGGGCAGGTAATTCCAGACTTCTTCCGGCCCATAAAGGCTATTGAGCAGGAAAACACCGCCGGGCTTGGCATATCGCAGCATATCCAGGCGCTCCAGGAAGGAGAACTGGTGGCAGGCGACAAAATTGGCATCCCCATTGCCGATTAGGTAGGGGGCGCGAATGGCCTTGGGGCCAAAGCGCAGGTGGGAGGTGGTGATGGAGCCGGATTTCTTCGAGTCGTAAACGAAGTAGCCCTGGGCGCCATTGTCGGTCTCTTCGCCGATGATCTTGATC
>CALESS010000424.1 GCA_937907495.1 uncultured Anaerolineaceae bacterium | reverse complement strand
TAGAGCCACAGCCGTTCTTGCATCCTGCCAGAGCATCTCTTTCCCGGGAACCGATTCCAGCACCGGGGGTGAGCTGCGAATGTAGCGGAAGGTGGGAGAAACGAACGCCCAGTTCGCTCCCAAATCCTTGATATTTTGAAATCCGGTCCCAAAGGACGCCAGCCAGGCGGGCTGGTAAGGTGCCTGGAGTTTGATTCCCGTAATGAACCCCGAGCCTTTGGGATGAACTTCGGTGGCTACAATAGTGGTCGGCTGACCAGTAGGCTGCCACCAGGCCCACTTCTCAACGGTATCTTGAAAATCTTGATGAATGAGGCTGGAGCTGATCGGCCAACCCTTTGCATCCGGGCCGGCGGTGGCTGCATCATCAGCGGCCCCACAGGCATCGTTCCGGCAATAGCGATAACCAACATTGCCCAGTAAGTGCAAGGGGCTGTAAAGCGTATAGATCCACTGGTTGTTTCCCAGTGCCCACATGGGGATTGGTTCGGTCCAACCAAATGGGTTAAATTGAATGGAGATGGAATCTGTGGCCGGGGTATTCGGTGGAACGGTGAGGGAGAATGTGACCGATTCGCTGTTCGGTGCACTCCAGGAATCCACAACGTCCACGATCGTCAAATCTTCGGCAGGTAACACCACCTCTCGCAGGCGGAAGCGGCCATCGGTTGTGTGTTCAGCATTCCAGAAACCATCCCCAAGAGAATATTTATACTGGAGGAACATTCCCGCAGGAAGGTTGAGGGTTAGGGAATAGGTTCCATCGGGCCTCGGGGTGAGGAGCGGTGCGCGGTTGGCAACGGTACTGAATCCGCCCCGCAGATCGGCAAACGTATCACCGAGGGAATATAAATTACCGATGAGCCGTACCGGCAAAGGGTTTAGAGTGCTGGGAGGAATGCTGACCACGAACGTAACTTTAATCAACCTGGATGCTGCCAGGCTGATGCGGGCAGGGGTGGTCGAATCAGCCGCCACGACCGCTTCTTGTTGGAAGGGGAGAAATGAGCCATCCAGGCTGTAGACAAACAGGGTATGCTTGCCAGGCGGCAGCCCTTCCAGCAGGAAACTGCCTTCGGAGGAGGTGAGCGCATGGATTCCACCCGCCTCCACCAGCAGGCCTGGGATGGGCAGATTGTTGGCGCTGTTGATCACATCTCCCTGGATGCGCCCTGTCGAACCGGAATAGCGCAGATCCGTCCAGGCACTCACTTCATCCTCCACCTGGGCGGGGCCGGTGACGGAGAATAAGCGGTAACGAACCTGGTATCCGGTTGAGGTGAACTCAATGGATGGCGGGCTGCCTGTGCGGGAATACCGGTATTTAAGCAATGAACCAACTGGCAGGATGACTTTCACGGAATAGACGCCGGTGGAAATTGGTGTCATCAAGTTTTGTTTGGAGTTTATAGCCAGGCCGGTTAATTCATCCAGAATG
>CALESS010000423.1 GCA_937907495.1 uncultured Anaerolineaceae bacterium | reverse complement strand
TAAGGATTTTTTCCTGGATTCTTCCTTCAACCAGTTAACCCTGTCCGCGGCAAATGAGACGCAAGGCACCGCCAATGATGGGGTGGTGGGCTGGTTGAACCTTGGATACAACCATCCCAATACCGGGGGCAGTACGGGGACAGCCAACCAGCAAATTGTAAAGAATGCGCTGATTGCTGCCGATAGCTATGTCAATTATGCCGCCTTTGATACGGATGGAAACGGTTACATCTCCAACAAAGAATTGCATATCGTGGTGGTCGTCGCCGGGTACGAAGCCTCGTTTGATGGATCCACCCCATCTATTTGGGCTCACCGCTGGAATCTCAATAATGTAACCCCCCCGGTGCTGGATGGAAAAACCCTGGGGGACTATAACTACGGGGGCGGTTACGCCCAATTTGGTGAAATCCACGGTAATCACCAGGCAACGATCGGCATTATGGCTCATGAAATTGGCCACGACCTGACCTGGCCCGACCTGTACGACACGGATAACTCTTCGGAGGGTGTGGGGGAATGGTCCATTATGGGTTCCGGCAACTGGAATTACACGAGCACCGTTGGAGATTCCCCGGCGATGGCGGATGCCTGGTTGAAGTGGTACCAGGGCTGGATCACCCCGACCGTGGTGAGCGGCACGCTGACCAACGCGGCTATCGGGCAGGCAGAAACGAATGCCAAGGCCTATCTGCTGGGTGCCAACCCGGGCGGGGTGGATTGGAATTTTTACCTATCTTCCGGAACCGGCGAGTACTTCCTGGTGGAGAACCGCCAGTTAACCGGCTATGATGCCGGCTTGCCAGGCTGTGGATTGCTGATCTGGCACATTGATGAGGCGGTTACTTCCAGTAATTCTGCCAATGCCAATGAATTCCATCCCCTGGTCAAGTTGATGGAGGCCGATGGCCTGGATGAATTGCGAGGCGGGGTGGATCGCGGGGATGCGGGTGACCCGTACCCAGGTTCAACCACCAACCGAAACTTCACCTATAGCACTTACCCAAACAGCCGGCTCTACAGCGGGGCGGATAGCCTGGCGAGCGTAACCAATGTCAGCACCACCTGTGCCGCGTCCATGACCGCCACCTTCACCTACACCGGCGTGGTAACCCCGGCGAACAAGCTGCACTTGCCCGTGGTGATGGGTGGTCAGGGGTTGGCGGTGCGGGTGTTGTGGGAGCAGGTAATCAGCAATCTGGATACCAATGCGTATACCAATCAGAACTTTCCAGATTATCCAACTTACAATATGTACCAGGCGGATGATTTCGTGGTCGCCAGCGGTGGTTGGAATGTGACGGAGATTTTTGTGCCGGGCGATTTATGGAACGGTGGTACGACACTGGCAAATGCCACGCAACTGGTCTTCCAGATCTATGCAGATAATGCAGGCAAGCCGGCAGGAGATCCACAAAGTGGCGGGGCATACTGGAGCCTTTCGCTTGCCCCTGCAGATGCCCGCATCAGCCT
>CALESS010000422.1 GCA_937907495.1 uncultured Anaerolineaceae bacterium | reverse complement strand
CTGATGGATGCCCTGGGCAATCTCCATCGGGTCGGTCATGGCAGTTTCACAATAAAGAACCACCAGGCCATCCACCCACTCATGGGCGTAGGAGAATTTGACCGAGGCATTATACCAATCGGTGCCAGCCATGCCGGTGAGATCCACCGGGTTTTTGGCGGAGCCGAATTCTGGCATGTGTTTCTTAAGTTCTGCCTGAACATCCGCCGGGGCGAATTTGAGGGGCAGATCGTAACGCTCACCGGCATCCGTTGCCAGCACACCCACGCCGCCGCCATTGGTGATGATGAGCAGGTTATCACCGGTCATGGGGGGCTGAAGGGAGAGCGCAAGGGTGCGGTCGAACAAGTTATCGAGATCGGTCGCCTGGATCACGCCACCCTGCTGGAAGGCTGCTCCGTAGACTTTGGCAGCCCCGGCCAACGAGCCAGTATGGGAAGCAGCCGCGGCTGCACCATGGGCTGAAACGCCCGCTTTCAAGGCGATGATCGGCTTGCGAGACTTGCGGGCAGCTTCGATGAAGCGGCGGCCATCTTTGAAGCCTTCGATGTAGAGGGTGATGCAGGAAGTGTTGGGGTCGTCATCCAGGAATTCCACCAGGTCAGCAAAATCCACATCGGACATATTACCGATGGATACCAGGCGGTCAAAACCTACCCGGCGGGTGTACGTGGCGGCATCAATGGCGATGAGCAGCGCACCGGATTGAGAAATCAGGGTGGCTTTGCCGGGCAACGGCAAGAATGGAGCGAAAGAGGCGTTGAGCTTTTCCGAATTGGACAGGTTGCCAACGATGTTTGGCCCGAGGACGCGCATTCCGTAGCGGTGGGAGGTGGTGACCAGTTCTTCTTCCAGATCGCGGCGGCCAACCTCGCTAAAGCCCGAGGTGATTACGATCAGGCCTTTGACACCCTTCTTACCACATTCATCTGCCATCTGAATGACCATCTTTGCGGGCACGACAATTACTGCAGCATCAATGGAATCCGGCACATCGCTGATGGTGGGGTAGACTTTTAACCCCAGGATTTCATCTGCGGCAGGATTGATGGGATAAATCTTGCCTTCGTAATTGCTCGCCAACAAATTCTTTAAAACGGTATACCCAATTTTTCCGGGTGTGGTGGATGCACCCACGATGGCAATCGTCTTGGGCCGCATCAGACCAATCAAACTCTCTTTGTTCACATTCTCCTCCTGGTTAATTTCATACAAGATGAAAGGATTAATATTTTGATTTCAACAATCTGCAAGTATACATGATATTAAGTATCTTGGAGCGTTCAGTTGTGTACAATTTCCTCCAACAGGGAAGCTGGATTTAATAACCCTTGTGGTGGAATGCTGAGGTTGAAGAAATTTCCACCCAGGTAGTGGTCATCCTCCTCCGGGGGAAGTGAAGCGTAGGCTTCCAGATGGAGCATGGCGGCGTGGTGCGAATTTTGCAGGCCGTGGATGTAGGGAGGGTCCGCCGGGATGATGCGTTCGGGCAACAACACCTGCCCCACATGGCCGATAATCGCACCGCAGGCTACCACCTGGTGGGGGGAGACAGCCAGGCTGCCCAGTTCTGCATATTTCAGGAAGGTCCCCGATGGCAGTTGGAGTACAATGGCATAGGTTGTGTTCCAATAGGGGCAAATGCCGGGGGAGGTATGGATATAGGTGCGCAAGATTCTGCTGGCTTGAATAGCCAGCACCGGGGTATTAAGCGGCGCGTAAAGATCCACGCCGGCATGATGACGGTCGCCGCGGTCTTCCCAGAAAGATCCAGATTGGCCGGGTTGTGGAACATGCCGGGAGGAGGTGTCTCCCAATGGCCACGATTTATCCAGGTGCTTACACAACATTTCAAAATGATTGTAAGCTGATTTCCGAAAACAAAAGTACCTACTTTGTTGGATACTTATCCTGACTTGGAGAAATGTATGATTGAGAATGGTTTGGAAATTTTGGGAAATGAAGAACGGCTGGCTTTTGTGGAAGGATTAATTGCCAGTGGATTGGCAGCGGTGAATGCCCGCCAGGCCGTGCAGGATGGGCTGAAAATTGAAGGCGGTGTTCTACGGACGGGCAACCATGCCATTCCGTTAAGACCAGGTTACCGGCTGCGTTTACTTGCCGTTGGAAAAGCGGCGGTGCCCATGGCTGCGGGGGCGGTAGATGCCCTGGGATGCGAGTTGAGCGATGGACTTGTGATCACAAAAGAGATTCCGACTGAAATGAACCTGGAATGGGCGGGAAAGCTGCGGATAATGAAAGGTGGGCATCCCATCCCTACCCGTGAAAGCCTGGAGAGTGGTCAGGCGGTGCAAGATTTTTTGAGGAACAGCCGGGAGGAAGATATCATCCTCGCGTTAATTTCCGGTGGGGGATCCTCGCTGGTGCAATTGCCAGTTGCGGGCGTTTCCCTGGAGGATTTGCAGACGTTATACCGCTACCTGTTGCGTAGCGGTGCGGCGATCCAGCAGGTGAACACGGTGCGCACGCACCTCGATTTACTGAAAGGAGGCGGCTTGCTGCAGATGGCTGCCCCTGCCCGGGTGGTCAGTCTGCTGATTTCGGATGTGCAGGGGGATGCGGTGGATTTGATTGCCAGTGGATTGACTTGTCCGGTATCAACCACGGCTTTAATGGCTGTGGAAGTGCTGATTAAGCACGATCTGTGGGATATTGCATCTGTCAGCATCTGCGAAGCGCTTCAGTCTAATCGGAAAGTGCAGCTTTTGGGGAACCCCGAACCTCTGGATGAAATTAACGAGATCATATTGAATAATTCCACAGCGGTGGAGGCGGTTTTGGGTTTTGCCCGGCAAGCTGGCTGGGAAGCGCGTAACCTCAACTGGGTGTTGTTTGAAGAAGCGAAAATGACTGGGAAGCGGTTGGGGATGTTACTGGATCATTGGAGGCGGGAAGAATATAAAGACCGGCGGATTTGCCTGGTGGGGGGCGGTGAAACCGTGGTGAGGGTGCGTGGGAAGGGAGAGGGAGGCCGTAATTTGGAGGTGGCGTTAGCCGCGGTGGATCAAATAGCCGGGATCAAAAATACTGCTCTGATTACGCTGGCAACCGACGGCGAGGATGGAAACACCGGAGTGGCAGGGGCAGTGGTCAGCCAGAGAACTCAGCAAATTGCCAGGCGCTTGGGTCTCTCTGCGCAAGATTTTTTGAAGGACAACAACTCGCTGCGATTTTTCGAGGCGGTTGGAGGGCTGAACCGAACCGGCTCGACCGGGACAAATGTAAACGACCTTGTCATCTTGCTGGGTTGGTGAAAATCTTCAGCGCAGGTAGACCTCTGGATTGGCGCAGAAGGGAAGGCGTTCACCCGCCAGCCCTGCCAGCAGATTATCCACGGCGATGTGAGCCATGCGAATGCGGGTTTGCGCGCCCGCGCTGGCGATGTGAGGTGTGATGATGACATTGGGCAGCAAGAGCAGCGGATGACCGGCGGGGATGGGCTCGGGTTCAAAGACATCCAGGGCGGCACCGGCAATTACTTTATTTTGTAAAGCCCAAACCAGGGCTGCCGGGTTGACGATGGCACCGCGGGCCGTATTGATAAGGATGGCAGAGGGTTTCATCATTTCAAAACGAGCGAAATCAATCAGGTGATGGTTTTGGGGGGAGTAATAGACATGCAGGCTGACGTAATCGGAGGCAGTGAGTAATTCTTCCAGCGGAACGCGCTTTGAAGCAGTACGTTCCTCCACCTCCGGGTGGGGCTTGGGGTCGGTGTAGAGGATGTTCATATCAAAACCAGCCGCCCGTCTGGCAACTGCCTGTCCGATGCGGCCAAAACCCACCAGGCCGAGGGTGGCGCCGGAAAGCTCTCCACCCGTGAGGATATCCGGACCCCAGGGACGCCAGGTTCCCGCTACAACCTCATTGTGCGCTTCCACAACCCGGCGGGTGAGGCTGAGGAGAAGGGCCATGGTGAAATCGGCACAGGTTTCCGTCAGCACGCCAGGTGTATGCCCAACCGGCAAGTTACGCCGGGTGGCGGCGACCAGGTCAATATTATCCGTTCCGACTGCCATCTGGCTGATGACCCGTAAGGAGGGGATGGATAAAACTTCGTCATCCAAAGGATCGGTCAAAAGGGAAAGGATGCCCTGCATTCCAGAGGCTTTTTCCAGCAAGATTGCATGCGATGGCGGTCCGGGTTCCGGCCAAACTTCGACCTCGCAGGTTTCCGCGAGGCGCTCCAGTGCGGGAGGATGGATTTGACGGGTGACGAAGACGGTTGGTTTCCCCATGGTTTTAAGGGGCGGGGGGAGTGGTTCGGGCGCCAAAGAATACCTTTTCTTCGCGGCAAATCATCATTGGCAGGCGCATTACTGGCAGAGAAGTGAAAATGGGTGAGGAAATCTGGACATCATAGACCGAGGTGAAAGCTTCCCGGTTCAATTCGATGATTTTTGCCAGATCCACGCGGGTTGAAGCCCAAAGCGAGCCATCTATTTTGAAAGAAGAAAAGAGAATGGTCACCGGAAGGAGATGGCGGTTGGGTTCGGTGGAATCGTAATCCAATGGCTCTGTGGCCGGCGGCAGGAGGTGCATGGCAAGCACTTCAGCAGTGGGGATGTGCAACTCGGAGAATGTGATCGGGCGAGAGGGATTCGCCCCCGTGGTGATAACAACCCGGGCGTTGAAAAGACGGATTACATCCGGGGCAGAATTGGTTTTCAACCAGGTGCTGACGCGAATCTGGTTTACGACGTGGACATCTGCAACGATGATGGAGGATTGGGTATAAAGCATGATCGAGGCTGATTTCTCGCCTGGATTGAGGGTTGGGATAGAAGAAGGGTTGTCCATGGTGAGTTGCCTTTTATTTTCGCCGGGTGAAGGGTGAGCCGCCCCAAGACGGGGAAGAAAACCGCATTAAACCTTGTAGCGCTGCTGGATGGCGGGGATTAAGTATTCCGCAAAGGAACGGTATTGATCATAATCTGGCTGCCAGCCCCAATCGTGGCAGGCGGCAGAATCGTCAATATCCGCCGGCCAGCTATCAACGATCCGCTGGCGGGCAAGGTGAGGTTTGAAGGAAATTTCCGCCGCGGGGAAATAGGATTGAACAACTTCCTTAAATTCCAGGGCGGAGGGGCTGAATGATGTGACGTTGTAAACCAGGCGGGAGAGTTGTTCCACGGGAGCTGCTTCCAATTGAAGCAATGATTTAATGGCATCGGGCATGGCCATAAAGGGCAGGCGGGCATCTTCGCGCACAAAACACGCGTAGGGCAGGCCCTGGGCGGCGTGATGGAGCATTTCCGGGCCGTAATCGCTGGTACCACCGGTGGGGATGGTATCGGCGCTGATGAGACCGGGGAAACGCAAGCAGCGGAAATCTATACTGCTGGAATGATCGGCGGCGAGCTGGCGGTAATGGTGTGCGTAATAACGGCCGAGGTGCTCGCAGTAAAGTTTGTTGCAGCCATACATGGTGGCTGGCTGGAGAAAATCATCCTCTTTCACCTTACCGGTTGCATTCTTCACCTCCAGGCTGGGCAGGCCATAGGCAGCAATAGAGGAGGGGTAGATGAATTTAACCGGCCGGCCCTGCCATTGGGATTGCTCCACACCCAGGCGAAGGAGGTTCAAAGTGCCTTCAACGTTGATGCGATGGGCCGTTTCAGGATTATATTCAGCTTTGGTGGACAGGATGGAAGCCAGGTGGAAAATGGTCTGGATTTCAAATTCAACCACCATGCGGCCAAGAAGCATACCATCCAGGATATCCCCCTGGATAAACCGTTCACAATAGGGCAGAAGTGATTCATCGAGAGGCTGAACATCCAGTGCAACGACGCGGGCTGAACCCGATTCACCCAGATGTTTTATAAGGCCATGACCAATTTCACCATTTGCACCCGTGATCAGGACAACTTCTTTACGCATGTGGTATTCTCCAGGCAGGAAGGATGAGTTAATTGTACAGGAAATCAGGGAAGATAAAAAGCACCCAGGGGAATGATTTTTATCCATAAAAAAAGCCCCTGGTGGAGGCCAGGGGCTTTGGAGCCAAGGATTAGGCGGAGGTTGCGGCAGGGGTGCTGTGGAACCAGTTTTTCCACTCCTGCTTTTCCCAGACCACGAGGATGGGGGCGGCGATGAAGATGGAGGAATAGGTACCGGAGAAAAGTCCAACCAGCAAGATGACGGAGAACTCTCGCAGGGTGATGCCGCCAAATAGGGCCATTGCCAGCAGCAGGAATTCCGAGGTCATCAACTGGGTGTTGATGGAGCGTTGCAGGGTCTGGACGATGGAGTGGTTGACGAGCTTTTCAAAATCCAGCTTGCGGAAGATATTGCTATTCTCGCGCACGCGGTCAAAGACCACGATCTTATCCTGAACGGAGAAGCCGATGACGGTCAGCAAGGCGGTCAGGAAGAGCGAATCCACCTGCCAGCCGAAGAAATGACCACCAATGGCGCTGATCGAAATGACGATCAGGATATCGTGCAGCATGGCAATGATGGCGCAAATCCCATAGCGGAATGCGTTTTGAATGCCGCGGAAGGCAAAGGTGATGAAGAGTACCACTGCAAGGGCTGCAACGGCAATAGCCAGGCCGGCCCGGCTGGTGACCTGCTCGCCAATGGTGGGGCCAACGGAATCAAAGCGCTGGACCACGACCGTGGTATTGAACTCTTTCTCCATGGCATCCACCACGGCGGTACGCTGGGTTTCATCCAGGAATTCGGAGCGGATGATCAGCATATTTTCGCCACTGGTGGTGACTTTGACATCCGTAAAGCCCAGATCATCATAGAGCTGAACCACATCCGCTGGTTGGGGGATGGCGGCATTGTCAAAGGTGACTTCCAACAGGCTGCCGCCGGTGAAATCAATTGCCAGGGGCATGCCATAGATCGCCATGACAATGAAGCCAGGAACGATGACAATCAGTGAAATCAGAAAATACAGGTAACGTCTTCCAAGGATATTTAACATAGTCATTTACCTCTCAAGCGCCGAACCATTTGCGCGAAATCTTGGGGCTGACAAAGCTGAGAACTACATTCAAGAAGGTCCGGGTGATAAAGATCGAGGAAAAGAGTGAAATGACAACGCCGAGGGCCAGAGTAATGGCAAAGCCTTTGACGATGGTTGCACCGAACGACGATCCGAACCAGAATAGGATGGCGGAGGTGATGAGGGTGGCGATGTTCGAGTCGCGAATGGAGGGCCAGGCGCGCTTCCAACCCAGGTCAATTGCCTGGAGCAAAGTGCGGCCGGAGCGTAATTCTTCCTTGAGGCGCTCAAAGATCAGGATGTTGGCATCCAAGGCACCACCCGTAGAAAGCAGGAAGCCGGCAATGCCCGGCAGGCTGAGGGTGACGGGGAGGAGCTTATAGAGGGCCAGGGTGATCAGTGCGTAAGAGGCGATGGCAAGGATGGCAACCCCACCGGCCAGGCGGTAGAAGATCAACATGAAGAGGATCACAATGATAAAGCCCACAATCCCGGCGATCACACTTTTGTTCAGAGAATCCTGGCCGAGGGTGGGACCGACGACGCGGGATTCAACCACTTTGAGCGGGATGGGAAGGGACCCATAGCGCAACTGGATGGCCAGGGCATTGGCTGAATCCACTGTAAAGGAGCCCTGGATGATGCCTTCGCCCTTGGTGATCGGTTCATTGATTTGCGGAGCCGAAATGACGGTCTTATCCAGGACAATGGCCAGGAATTTTTTGACGTTGTTGGTGGTGAACTCAGAGAAGATGCGCGCCCCTTCGGGTTTTAAAGCGAAGGTAATGACCACGTTCCCGGTGGTGGGGTCGGTGGAGACACCGACTGAATCCAGTTGGTCACCCGTCATGATGGTCGTGTAAATCTTCTCTTCCGGAGCCGGCGTGGGGTTGGCCTCGGGAGTGGCAGCGGGATCCGCGGGGGTGGGTGCAACCGTGGGAGTGGGCTGGGTTGAAGAAGAAGCCGTGTTGAGGTTCGTCTGGACGATGGTGCCTTCCGGCAAGGGGGAATCACCAATATCCACAAACTCCAACAGACCGGTGGTTTTCAACATCGCAACGACCTGCTCTGCATTGGTCGCGCCGGGAATTTCAATAATGAAACGGCGCGCACCGGCAATCTGGACGGTGGCTTCGGTCAGACCGGTACCATCCACACGATTCTGCAAGATCTGGCGAGTATCGGCCATTTGTTGGGCATCCACAGCCTGATCAGCGGGCAGGTCAACCTCCAGAAGGTTGTTCATACCACCCTGCAAGTCTAGACCGTAAACGGTCTTAAGGCTGCGGTTGAAGCTGCCGATGTGAATGCC
>CALESS010000421.1 GCA_937907495.1 uncultured Anaerolineaceae bacterium | reverse complement strand
TCAGCGAGAAGTAGAGCAAAAAAGCAGCCAGGATTCCGGCAGCCAATAAAACCCAGCCTCTTCTTTTTTTGTTGCCTTGCTGCTTTGGCATTCCGCTTTGATCCATACGCATTTTTACCCATCTACCATCTCAATGAAATTTCCCCACCCGGGGCATTCTATTGCCCTCATTATATTCAATTCCGCTCTGTATCCGCTTTACAGGTTGGTTAGCCAGGCTGTCCATAAATCCGATATAATCTACAAAAGCGCCTGGATAAGTAGACCTGACTGCCTTTCCGAGGTGACTGGGTATATTACCGACCGCAACTCCCATGCAATCGGGAAAATTTCGAGAGAATACAAGGATTCGTTCATGAAGCAAGTCTTGCAAAATATGCGGGATGGGAAGACGACCGTCACGGAGGTTCCCCTCCCATCTCTTCGTTCCGGCACAGCCCTCGTCCGCACCTGCGCCTCGCTGGTTTCAGCGGGTACAGAGCGCATGGTGGTCGAGTTCGCAGAAAAAAGCCTGCTGGGCAAAGCCCGCTCCCGGCCAGATCTTGTCCGCCAGGTTTTGAATAAAGCCCGCCGCGAAGGGCTGCTCCCCACCGTGGAAGCCGCCTTCAACCGCCTCGACCAACCCATGGCTCTCGGTTATTCCTCCGCCGGGGTCATCGAACAGGTGGGGGCGGGACTTTCCGGGTTCAAACCCGGGGACCGGGTAGCCTGTGCCGGTGGGGGCTATGCCGTTCATGCAGAATACGCCCTGGTTCCTAAAAATCTCCTCGTTCCCCTCCCGGCGGCTGTGGACTATGAATCAGCGGCCTTTGCCACCCTCGGCGCTATTGCCCTGCATGGCTTCCGGTTGGCTCACCCGCAACTGGGTGAAAAAGTTGCCATCATCGGCATGGGCTTGTTGGGCCTCCTTGCCGCGGGCATTGCCAAAGCCGCCGGCTGCCAGGTCTTCGGGGTGGACCTCTCCACTGCGCGGGTTGAACTGGCCTGCCGCCTTGGTTTCCCAACTGTCCAGCGTGCGGATGCACTCGCTGAGGGCCGAAGTTTTACCGCCGGTCAGGGTTTCGATTCGATCCTCATTTGTGCCGATACTCGCTCCAACGATCCGGTAGAGTTGGCAGGCCTGCTCGCCCGGGATCGAGCCAGCGTGGTGGCAGTGGGGGCTGTCGGTTTCCAGATCCCCCGCAAGGTTTATTATGAGAAAGAGCTTGAATTCCTCGTCTCCCGCTCCTATGGCCCGGGCCGTTATGACCCATCCTACGAGGAACGCGGCCAGGATTACCCGATTGGCTACATCCGCTGGACGGAAGGCAGAAATATCGCCGCCTTTGTGGATCTCCTCGCCAATGGACTTGTGGATGTTAAACCGCTCATCAGCCACCGCTTTCCGATTGAACAGGCCGCCGAAGCCTACGAGCTGATTACCGGGAAGACCGGTCAGCCCTTCCTCGGTGTCCTTCTCACTTATCCCGAAGCGCCAGCCCAGGCGCAGACCACACTCATGCACATCGAAGCGCCTGTCACTCCTCCTGCCGCCTCCATCTCCCTGGGCGTGCTGGGTGCCGGAAATTATGCCAATGCCACGTTTTTCCCCATCCTCCAAAAAACAGGCGGGGTGAAGTTAACCGGCATCGCCTCCGCCGCTGGACTTTCCTCTGCCCACGCCGCCCGCCGCTATGGCTTCCAATTCGCCACCTCCGATGAAACCGAGATTCTGCAAAATAAAGATGTCAACCTGGTCGCCATCCTCACCCGCCATTCTTCCCATGCCCGCCAGGTGATCTCCGCTCTGAACATGGGAAAGCATTGCTTCTGCGAAAAACCTCTTGCCATCACCTCCGCCCAACTGGATGATGTAGAAGCCTGCCTCCAGCGCCAGCCCGCCGCCTTACTCACCGTGGGATTCAATCGCCGCTTTGCACCTTTTGCAATACAACTCCGGCAATTCTTCGCCCACTGCGGCGAACCTTTGAGCCTTCATTACCGGGTCAACGCCGGGATCCTTCCCCTCACCCATTGGCTACACGATCCAGCCGTTGGCGGGGGGCGTATCATTGGCGAAGGCTGCCATTTCATTGATCTCCTCACCTTCCTGACCGGCAGCCTTCCGGTATCCGTCACCGCCGCCAGCCTGCCAGATGCCGGCATCTATCAACAAGATAATGTCCACCTGACGTTTACCTTCGCCAATGGCTCGTTGGGGTCGCTTACCTATCTCGCCAATGGCGACAAAGCACTCTCCAAGGAACGCCTGGAGGTGTTTTCTGCGGGCCGGGTGGGCATCCTGGATGATTTCCGTTCATTGGAACTGATCCATGATGGCCGCCGCCGCGTCTTCTCCAGCCGCCTGCGCCAGGACAAAGGCCACGCCGGCCTGTGGAGAGCCTTCCTTGCCGCCATTGAAAAAGGCGGCCCGCCACCCATCTCCTATTCAGACCTGCTGGCGGTCACCCGGGCGTCCTTTGCAGCCGTGCGCGCCCTGGCCTCCGGCGCTGCTGAACGCATTGTAGCCTCCACGGAAACCAGCCAACCGGGCGGATGAAAATTCTGCGCCGCTTTCCACTTGCTTTGGCTGCCATTGGAGAACTTGGTCTGCGGCCCCTCTGGCACCTGGGGTGCTATCAACTGGGTCTGCGCAGCGGCCTCACCTCTCTCCGGGTTCAATCGGCCTTCCGAAGGGCGAGAGCTTTTTCTTCCCGCCTCAACCTGCGGCAGGATTTCCCCCATCTACTAATCCCGGCCTTCCCGGCACCCCTTCAAGAAGCAGAAGAGATCGCCGCCGGTCAGGTTCGCCTGTTTGGCGGCCCTCCCCGCCCCCTTAACCTATCTCCTGTCGCCCCATTACAAGATTGGTCCGCTTATGAAACCGGCCACGCGGATTGGGGGGTGGAAGATCCCAAATTCATCTGGGAGCCTGCCCGGTTTGGTTGGGTGGCTGCTCTTTCCCGTATGTATCTGGCTGCCCATGAGGATCGCTGGCCTGAGGTTTTCTGGCAGCGTTTTGAGGAGTTCACCGCCGCCAATCCACCCGGCTGCGGCCCGAACTGGGCCTCCGGGCAGGAAGTCGCCCTGCGCCTGATGGCTTTTTGCTTTGCCGCCCGGGTGTTTTCGAATTCTCCTGCCAGCACATCGGCTCGCCTTCAAGCTCTGACCCGCTCCATTGCCATCCATGCTGCCCGCATCGGGCCAACTCTCAGTTACGCCCATGCACAGGGCAATAACCACCTGATCAGTGAAGCAGCCGGCCTTTACACCGCCGGCATCTTTCTGGCGGGGCATCCCACCGCCGCCCGATGGCGCCACCTGGGTTGGAGTATTTTTCACCGGGCGGTCTCGCTCCAGGTCGCCCCAGATGGCACTTACGCCCAACACAGTCTCAACTATCATCGCTTGATGCTGGATCTCTCCCTGTGGATGTTTTCCCTGGCCGGTTGGGTCGGGGATACTTTTCCCCAACACAGCCTGGAGAAGCTGGCTCTTGCCACCGGCTGGCTTTATTCCATGACGGATCCTGCCACCGGACTGGCTCCCAACCTGGGTTCCAACGATGGTGCCCAATTCCTCCCCCTTTCCGCCTGCTCTTATTCCGATCAACGCCCCACCCTGCAGGCAGCCTGCCGGGCTTTCCTCGGCGGGCCCTGTTTGCCCCCCGGGGATTGGGATGAATTCTCCCACTGGCTCGGTCTGGCAAACTCAACTTCCGAGCCCATTCATCCGCGGCCCTCCACCGCCATCCACCGCCTGGACGGTCCCGCCTCCAGGGCTTTCCTGCGGGTGGTGGAGTTCACCTCCCGCCCCAACCATGCAGATCAACTTCACCTGGACCTCTGGTTTGGCGGTCAGCCGATTACCCTGGATGCGGGCACTTACCGCTATTCTGCTTCACCTCCCTGGGGGAATACCCTGGCAGGCAGCCTTTGCCATAATACCCTCACGGTGGATGGTCAAGATCAAATGCGCCGGGCCGGGAAATTTCTCTGGCTGCGTTGGGCGCAGTCTCGCCTGCTCCACCCGGTCATAAAGGATACCCTCTCCGCTGAGACAGATGCCTATCGCCAATTCTCTCTCCGCCACCGCCGCACTCTGAAGCGGGAATCGGACCTCCACTGGGTTGTGCGGGATGAAGCCCTGCCCACGCGGGAAGCCTCATATGCGCATATATTTTGTGTCCACTGGCTGCTGCCAGATGTGTCCTGGCAGCTAGAGGATGCATCCCTGGTATTCTCCTTCCCGGCTGCAACGGTGAAATTGACCTTTTCTACTTTGGCTGCTGCCTCCCCCTCCATCCAGGTCATCCGCGCCGGGGTGGTAATGTCCGGCAGCGGAGAGTTTCCAGCTACTCTCGGTTGGTATTCGCCCACCTATGACCTCAAACTGCCCGCCCTCTCGGTGCGTTGCCTGGTTCATCACCCGGCCCCTCTTTTCATCCAATCGGAGTGGCAGATTCAACCCACCATCGAGTAGAATCAATCCATGCATGTATTATTAATTCACCAGGCATTTGCCTCGCTGGATGAAGCCGGCGGAACTCGTCATCACGAGCTGGCTGCCCGCATGGTGCAACGCGGGCACAAAGTGACCATCATTGCCAGCCCCATTAGCTATCTTACCGGCCAGAGTCGCTCACAGAACCTCCGCTGGCGGGAGGTGGAATCACCTCAGCCAGGCATCACCATTCTGCGAGCTTACACCTACCGCGCCTTGCATAAGTCGTTTATCCACCGTGTTTTTAGTTTCCTTTCCTTCATGGTTTCATCCTTCTTCATTGGGCTGGGTGTAAAAAACGTTGATCTGGTCTGGGGAACCACCCCGCCCATCTTTCAAGGCTTCACCGCCTGGCTGCTGGCCCGCCTGAAAAGAGTCCCTTTCATGTTTGAAGTTCGAGACCTTTGGCCGGCTTTTGCCATCGCAGTCGGTGTCCTGAAGAATCCCATTCTCATTCGCCTATCGCAATGGTTGGAGAAATTTCTCTACAGCCATGCCGATCGTCTGGTTGTCAACAGCCCCGGCTTCATTCAGCACGTCACCCTGCGCGGCGCCCGCCATGTCAGCCTGATTCCCAATGGCGCGGACCCGGAAATGTTCTCCGACCCATCTTCCAGATCGGCTATGCGCAATTCATGGGGGGTGACCGATGCTTTCGTGGTTCTCTACGCGGGCGCTCATGGCCTCTCCAACCACCTGGAGCTGGTTTTAGATGCGGCCCACCTGCTGAGAGAAAATCCGAAAATTCGCTTCGTCTTCGTCGGTGATGGCAAGGAGAAACTCCATCTTCAGCAATCTGCATCGCAACGGGGTTTATCCAACGTCCTCTGGCTGCCACCTGTCCCCAAGAACCAGATGGCTGCCGTTCTAGCCGCTGCGGATGCCTGCCTGGCGATCCTTCAACCCATCGAAATGTACAAAACAACTTATCCCAACAAAGTATTCGACTATATGGCCGCCAGCCGCCCGGTTCTATTGGTGATTGATGGTGTCATCCGCGAGGTGGTTGAATCCGCCCGGGCCGGGTTATTTTCAGAGCCGGGAAATCCAGCTGCTTTATCTGCCGCCATCCTGCAACTGGCTGTGGATCTGCCTCTATCCCGCCAGATGGGTGAAAATGGCCGTCTTTGCGTTGAGCAGAATTTTAACCGCGTCCGCCTGGCTGATGATTTGATCCGGCTGATGGAAGAAATGCAGAGAAAAAATGCTTGAGAAAATCCTGATTGTTGAGGACGAAATAGCCCTTCAAGAAACCCTGGCCTACAATCTGAAAAAACAGGGTTACGAAGTGGAGGTTGCCTCCAGCGGTCCGGCTGGCCTTCAAGCTGCGCTCACCCTTCACCCGGATCTGATTATCCTGGATGTCATGCTTCCCGGTATGGATGGGTTTGAAGTCTGCCGTATTCTCCGCCAGGAGTTAAACACCCCCGTCATGATGTTAACCGCTCGAGATGATGAAATTGATCGCGTGGTAGGCCTCGAGGTCGGCGCAGATGATTACCTTATTAAGCCTTTCTCCATGCGTGAACTCCTGGCGCGCGTCAAAGCCATGCTCCGCCGCGTCCGATTAATCCGCGAGGAGGTGGCAACCCAAAACCCTGATCCTCATGCCGATTCTTCGGAGGTAATCCGATTCGAGAACCTGGAGATAGATATCTCCCGCCGCGAGGTTCGGCTCAATCAGACCGCCTTGAAAATTAAACCACAGGAATTCGGCTTGCTGATCTACTTTGCCCGGCACCCCGGCAAAGTATTCAGCCGGGAACACCTTGTGGAGCAAGTCTGGGGGTGGGAATATATGGGGGATAGCCGTACGGTGGATGTGCATGTCCGCTGGCTGCGGGAGAAAATTGAACCCGATCCTGCTCACCCCACCCGCATTGTCACCGTCCGTGGTTCCGGTTACCGGTTCGAGGGATGATGAAGCGCTCTTCTATTCCCCTTCACTGGCGGGTTGCCGGGATGTACATCTTGTTGTTGGTGATTGCCTTCAGCCTGCTCGGCCTGATTTTAGCGCATTTTCTCAATCAGTCCTATTTGAACATGCTGCAAAAGCAATTATTCTCCGATACTTATTTAATCAACGAACAAATCAACCCGATCATCGCTGGCGGCCCGCCTTACACACCTCTTGAGGCGGAGATTCAAACATCCGCAAAATTGATCTCCGCCCGCATCACCATCATCCTGCCGGATGGAACCGTAATTGCCGAAACGACCCAATCGCCGGATGGGTTGGAAAACCATCTCAGCCGTCCAGAAATTCAAGAGGCCCTCAAAGGAAAAGAAGCCACCGCCTCCCGATATAGCAGCACCACCCGCATACCCATGTTGTATACTGCCATACCAATCCTGGTGGGTAACCAGGTTGCCGGTGTTTTGAGGCTTTCCGTTCCGCAAAGCTATATTTCTCAAAATTACCGCCTCATCGGCCGATTGATCTTCATCTCCTGTCTAATTTCAACCCTGGTTGCCATCTTGTTTGCTCTTCTCCTCACCAACCATACCACTCGTCCCCTCCGTCAATTGACTACCCGTGTGCAGGCGATGATTGGGGAAAATGATCCAGAAGCGCTTCCCCGCCTCGGCGGTGATGAGGTTTACCGG
This sequence comes from uncultured Anaerolineaceae bacterium, assembly GCA_937907495.1. Taxonomy (GTDB): domain Bacteria; phylum Chloroflexota; class Anaerolineae; order Anaerolineales; family Anaerolineaceae; genus CALESS01. Next base: position 593 of record CALESS010000421.1, on the reverse strand, counting down.
CTCTCCCAGGCTTTTGATACCCTTTCCTCACAACTGATTTCTCAAATATCCGCTCTCCAAAACGAACGAACAAAATTGGAAGTGGTGCTGGAGAATATGACTGACGGTGTCATCATGGTGGATAACCACGATCAAGTAGTCTTGATCAATCCGGCTGCCCTCAAAGTTTTTCAGATAGATCTCCCTTCTGCGCTCTACTGTTCACTGGTGGAGGTTGTTCGCCACCACCAGGTGGTGGACCTCTGGGAAAAATGCAAAACCAGTGTCAAAGCACAAAACAACACCTTCGAACTGACGCCTTCCAGGGTCTTCATCCAGGCTTTCGCCATCCCGCTGCCATTAATTGGGCCGGATTATGTTCTGCTGGTTATCCAGGACCTCACACGCGTCCAACGACTGGAGACTGTCCGGCGGGATTTTATCAGCAATATCTCCCACGAGTTGCGCACACCCCTTGCATCCCTGAAAGCCCTTGCAGAAACACTTCAAGAAGGAGCACTTGAGGATGCGCCGGCGGCTCGCCGCTTCCTCTCCCAAATGGATCGGGAAATTGACAACCTGGCGCAATTAGTGCAAGAGTTATTAGAACTCTC
>CALESS010000420.1 GCA_937907495.1 uncultured Anaerolineaceae bacterium | reverse complement strand
GCTGCGGGGAATAATGCTGTTGAATACCTTTTCTGGAAAGAAGCGGCGTACTTCTGCTTCCACGCCGCGGGCCAGGTTGGTGCGGCCCACAAACATGGTGAGGACCACCCCCCGAATGGAAAGCTCTGGGAAGATGGAATTTTGGACACGTTGAATGGTTGACATCAATTGCCCCAGGCCTTCCAACGCGAGGTATTCGCACTGAACCGGGATGACCAGTCCATTGCGGGCCGCGGCCAGGCCGTTGATGGTAAGCAAACCAAGCGAGGGCGGACAATCTATGAGAATATAATCATAGCGATCCACAACAGGTTGGAGGGCATCCCGCAGGCGGAACTCTCTTTTTTCAACTTCCACCAGTTCGATCTCTGCCCCGGCGAGAGAGGGTGAGGAGGGAAGAAGAGACATTTTAAAGCGCGGGTTGTGCCAGATATGCGGTGCAATGGGTGCAGCGCCGATCAATACCTCATAGGTTCCAGACTTCACGGTGGGTTTATCAATGCCAACCGAGGAGGTGGCATTCGCCTGGGGGTCCAAATCAATCAGCAACACTCTTTGACCGTAGTAGCCCAGGTAGGCTCCGAGGGAGATGGCGGTTGTTGTCTTTCCGACACCGCCTTTTTGGTTTACCAGCGTCAGGATTTGGGTCATGGTTGAGATTTATAAACTTCCATAAGGGCGGATTGAACTTCTTCAGCGGTGGGTATGCCAGCCAGGCCAACCCGGGTGACAGAGTTGGAGGCCAGGATGGTGGCAAAGCGGGCGGCTTCCCAGGGGTCCCGGGTTTGGGAGAGACGGATGAAAAACGAGGTGGCAAAAATATCCCCGGCCCCGGTCGGTTCGATTTCATCCTGCTGCGGCGGGCGAAAGCGGCGCAAGTCGCCATTCCAAAACAGGCGGCAACCGGCGGGTCCTTCCGTCACCACCAGGATGCGTAAACAGGAGAGCATCTCTTCCAGCACCTCTTCTTCTCCCTGGACGTCTTCGATACTCAAGACGGCTGCTGTGGCGTATTGTAGGACGTAGGAGGCTTCCGGCCAATCGGTTGGATGGACGCGGCCGGTGTGATCCCAATCCCGCAGGTAACCCTGGGGGGTGACGCCCATAAGCGAATCTGGAAACGAGCGGATCAGGTTGGTGTCCACTTCCCGGGCGACCGGGGCAATATGAACAATGGGTGTACGGCGCCAGGTTTCAGGAACGGAGGATAAATCCAACATGGCAGCAGTGTGGAATAGGGTCTGGACCCGTCCGTTGGGCGTTTGAAGATTCTCGAAGGTCGAGGATTGTTCGGAGGGGACGACAGCATATTGGATGCCCGGAATTTCAGGTAATTCAATATCTGGCCCACAGGAGGTAACGACCCCGACCCGTAACCCAATTGCACGAGCTGTTTGAGCAGCATAAGATGCTGTTCCACCCAAGGTATAACCACCGGGGATGATATCTTTGGTAACGTGACCGATGACCAGGTAATCCACCGGTTCTATCCTTGATAAGCCAAGCATTCAGTCTGTTATTCCTCCTTCAGGGGAGTGTCGTGGTTAGGTTTCTGCGATACCACCTCTTCATCGCTGAAGAGCGGCAATTCCTGGAATTGGGAATCCTCCTCGGAGTCATGCTCCGGAAGCAGCGAGGGAAGGGTCTCCAGGGCTTCTTCCATGGTGGGTGTGTCTTGCTCCATTCCCGGTACAGGCGTGGAACACCAGGGGCACAAATTCCAGGGAAGCTCCATCAAATGGCCGCAATGGTGGCAGGGCTTTCGCAGGCGGGTATGGCAGGAAGGGCAGGCCACCCAATCCGGATGGATTTTTCTTCCGCAGCCGGGGCAGAGAGGCGTATCTTCGATGGTTTGCAGCATGGCCTCTTCTTCGAGGGTATGCTGATAATCCTCTTCCAAAGTCTTGGAGGGGCGCAGGATCCAATAAATCAACAATCCGGGCAGAAATAAAACGGCAACCACCAGGGCGGCCAACAGGCGGGCCAGGGGATCGCGGGTGCGGGCCCGGGCGTCGCGGTATGTCCAAATGATGAGACTCAGCCAAAGAGCTGCCAAAAAAGCAGCCGAAAAGGCTGTGGCTACTGAAACAAAATTGCTGAAACCCAGGGGATTCAGGTTCATATTCATCTCCGATAGATGAAATTATAGCAT
>CALESS010000419.1 GCA_937907495.1 uncultured Anaerolineaceae bacterium | reverse complement strand
AGGCCTTTGGCCAGCGTCAGGTGATAGGCAAAAAGCTGCGCCGGTACAATATTGACCAGCGGCGAGATCCATTCCGGTATCTGCGGCGGGAGGGGAATGGGCACCTGCGATAATTCCAGGGCAGCCGGAGAATTGGAAATCACCAACAATTCGGCTTGCAAATCCACCTTCAAATGGCGCAACAAATCCAGCATCGGCTGAAGCACGGCCCCCTGCGAGGCCACCGCCAGCACCGGGAAACCCTGGCTGACCACCGCCACCGGCCCGTGTTGAAAATCGGCGGAGGAGTAAGGTTCAGCGGCAACATAGGTCATTTCTTTTAGTTTGAGCGCCCACTCGAAGGCCGTGGCGTAATTGTAGCCGCGCCCCAGCACCACGCACTGCTGCATGTAGCGGTAACGTGCGGCGGCGTGTTCGATCCATTCATCCTGGGCGAGGGCGGTACGCAGCCAGCCAGGCACCTGTTCCAGTTCCCGCCAGGCGTGCTCATCTTCCGCCAGGGCCGCGGAGAGCATGGCAATGACCATCAATTCGGCACTATACGTCTTGGTGGCTGCCACCGCCCGCTCCGGGCCAGCCTTCAATTCCAACACAAAATCCGCCGCGGCTGCCAGCGGAGAACCCGGATCATTGGTGAGGGCCAGGGTCAGGTTGCCCTGGCGCTTGCCCTCCGCCAGCACGCTGACAATATCCGGCGATTGGCCGGATTGGGAGATGCCCACCACCAGGGCATTGTGAAGGCGCGGCGGCTGTTGATAAAAAGTAAAGAGGGAAGGGGCAGCCAGGGCCAGCGGCAGGCCATTGTGTGCCCCCCACAGGTAGTTCGCATAGCGCCCGGCATTATCCGAGGTGCCGCGGGCCGCCAGGAAGATCAGTTGGATACCCTGCTTGCGGATGCGGCGGGCGATCTGCTCCACTTGGGGGCGGCTGCTGGCGAGCAGCTGCTCCAGGCGCTCCGGCTGTTCATAGATTTCGTGGCGAATGGTCATGCGCATCCTTATCGGGTCATTCTTTTTTCACCGCCTTCAGCGAGGAACGGTATCGCGCCCAGGCACATCTTCTTTTTTCGGCCTGCAGCAGTCTGCGTGCAGCATACGGGCGGCAGAGACAGCCTATCCACCCGCGCGGAGGGAGGCGGTGAGTCGTTCCCGCAAGGCCTTGCCGGGTTGCAGGCCCGCGGCGCTCATCCCCAACAACACAGCCCCCATTATCGGCGGAGCCGCCAGGCGGATGAACCTTGCAGCGGGTGCGGCAGCATGCACCACGGCCTTCAATTCTTCGGTTAGCAGCGGGCTGCCCTCAAACAGGCTGCCGATCTGCACCAGGTCAAACTCCAGCCCTTCAAAGCCCAACTGGCGGATGACGGTCAGCGCCATTGCGCCCAGTTCCCTGCCCGCCCAGCGGATAAGCTCCAGCGCCACCGGGTCGCCTTCTGCCGCCACCTGGAAGACCAGCGGCGCATCGGCGGCATTGATTTCGATCTTCTGGCACATGGAATCTTGCAGCAACTGTT
>CALESS010000418.1 GCA_937907495.1 uncultured Anaerolineaceae bacterium | reverse complement strand
CCATGCCGCCCGCCTCTCTGCAGCCAGAATTTCAGCCCGGCATACATTCCCAGCAGGGAAACCAACAGCAGCCACCCAATACCCGGGTGGGTAGGCTCCGCCCCATAGTTCACCACCTCCACGGCTGTTGGCTGGCCGGGCAGGCCGATCACAAAGGGCAAAAACTGCATATCCGCCAGGTTGGGCCGCCCACTGTTGTCAATATCCACCCGAATCTCGTCATCCGCCACCAGGCAGGTGGTCGCCTGGCCGGTCGTGCCGGTGGTCTTCCATTCCATCAATGTGGGGTAGTTCGCCGGATCATACCAGTACAAGGGATACAACGTCATATCTGCCGGGTCAGGTTGGGCGCAATAGCGGGTGGAAGAAATGGTCGCCACACACCCCGACGTGCGGTCATATTTTAGAAACAGCGAAAGCACGACCGCCGGGTCCAGTGTGACATTTTCCGCCAGGAAGAAATCCCAATAGGAGCTGCACGGGTTGATGTTGGCCGGGCTGGTACTGGTGAATGGAATATTCACGTTGCTGCCCGCCCCGTGATTGATGAGGTAAAGATCAAAATTTGTCCCACCCGCTCGTTGATAGCCCACGGCATCCGCATAATAGCTCTTTGTTTCGCTGACCGTCACCCGGGTTCCCACCACCCCTGCCCCATTCGGGTTCAACAACACCGGTGCGCCCAACCGCTTTGTTTCGGTAACCGTGCAATTACTGGAAGCCGTCGTTGCGGCCACACCCGCCCCCCAGAAATTATGCTCCACCCGCCCATGCAGATTGCATTCCACCTGCGCCCCCACTCGGTTTGTGTACAGGTTGTTACCGACCGCCTCCAGCGTGCCTGTATTGGCACTCGCCAGCCATATTGCATATCCACTATTGGCGGTAATCTGATTGAATCGCACTTGGAGGTTACCGCTGTTTAAGCCGGATGCCTGGATGGCATCTTTCCCGCCTGTCAGAGTGGAGTATTCAATCAATACCGGCGTTGAACCCTCGACCACCACCAGATCCCGGGACGTGGTGGTGCAATTTCCGTCTCGAATTGCCAGATTCTTGAGGCTGGCGCCGCCGGTTATTTTCAACATGGGTTGGGTGCACAGGGTTCCGTTATAGCTTAGGCTGGCACCATACCCACCCTGGAGGACGTGCGGATGTTGAATGGTAACCGTTTGATCCTTGATGTTGTAATTCCCCAGGATCGTGATGGTGGTGGGGGTCAACCGGGCATCCACCGCATCCTTCAACCCGGTTCCGACTCCATTCACTAAATCTTCCAGGCTGTTGATGTAGCAAGGTGAGTTGGTACTGCAGGCAGCCGCATCATTGGCTACAAACACATTGGCATCCGTGGGAACAACCCGCACGGAAGAAAACGCCTGGCTGGTACGGCTCCAACCGCTGACCGGGGCTTGTTCCAGCACGCGCACCAGCACCGAGCCGGTGTTCAAAGCACCGCCGCCAATCCGAAAGCTGAAGACGAGCGCATCTCCAAATTGGTTGGCTGGCAGGCTGGCCGTAGCCCCGCCCAGCAAGTTATATCCTTCCGGGGTCACATCGTTCGTGCAGTAACTAAAGCCCGGCGCATAATTCGCACCGGTCAGATCCCCGGTTGGCGAGACCCGAAACAGATTGGCCGACCAGATAATGGGCGTATAAACACAGACCTGAACGTTGGGTGAAAGGGTTGGCGCATATGCCGCCAGGTCAAAATCCACCTTAAAATCCAATTTTTGCCCGGCGGCGCAGCCCGAAGCCGGGCAGGCAGCCGGGGAGAGCATAACCACTGCCGCCGCAGCCTGTGGGCGGGCCTGGCCGATCATGGGGGCCGGGAAGAATATTGAAAGCATCAGCCCCAGCCCTGCCATGAGTCGGATGAATTTGGCTGCCAC